>NZ_JCANTR010000030.1:0-37644 GCF_059568575.1 Flavisolibacter ginsengiterrae DSM 18136 | reverse complement strand
CCGGATGCGCCAACTGTAACGGCAGGGCCGTTCTGCAGTGGTGCCAGTCCAACGATTGGCTCACTTCCAACGGGAGATGGGGCGTATAAGTATTACGAGAGCAATGCAGCTACTACAGCACTTACCGCTGGTACGGCGATACCGGTTGGCGTGAACCAGTATTACGTGAGCACGACATCAGCGAAGGGTTGTGAGAGTCTTCGTTCGATAGTGACGGTGACGGTGAACCAGACTCCTACAATTACAACTGATGCAATAAACAATACAGTAACAAGCCAATATAGTGATCCATTTACAGTAAGATTTACTGCTGTTGATGATGGTTTGCCAAATTCCATAACTAAACTAATACAGTATAAACCCACAGGTGGTATATATTCAAATACTTTGCCTTCCTGGCTCTCTATTGATGCTGGTACAGTAAGTGGACTCCAAAAAGTATGGACACTTAACAGTACAACTGATGTTATTCCAGGTACTTATTATGTAAAGTTCACAGTTTATGATAATAACACTTCAGTGAGCTGCTCCAATGAGGTTGTTCTTACTATTAATATCACTAAGGAACAAGCATGTGGAAATTTCACAGGGAGTATTTTATTTATAAATACGAATTCAACAGGTACATTGCCATCTACAACAAGTATTCCTTTAGTTCTGACTGTTACACAGCCTGCTGACGGTAGCTTAGGAGACTTGAAAAATGCTACAGTTAGTTTTAGGGTTACGGGAGCAAATGGAGTCAATTTCGATAAAACGTATTCTATCATTAACACTTCAAGTAATCCTATTATTAATAGTGATGGAACTGCCACATTCAGTACTTCATTTAATCCGTTTACTGATGGAAATCTTACAGCATTAAATGGAACTACAAATACATCTTATAGTTTTTCAGTTGATTGGACAATCAATGGCAGTTATTTTACAGATGGATTGTGTCCTTCAGACGAATCAATAATCACAATCTCATACCCTGCCAGTGATTTTACAACTGGTGGTGGATATATCTGGAATACTAATTCTAAAGAGATTTTAGGGAGAACGCCTAATAGTGATATCCGAAAAAATAACTTTGGCTTTAATGTCAAATGGAACAAAAACTATTCAAACCTCCAGGGCACATTTACTACAGTTATTAAAAGAGATGGAAAGTTGTACCAGGTAAAAAGTAATAAACCTACGTATATGAATGTAGAAAAACTTACCTCTACATATATAAACGGATCGAAAACTTTCTATAAGTATAAAGCAACTATTATTTATTCAAATGCCGTAATAAAGGAGTTAAAGGGTTCTGTTTGTTTATTAGTTCCGGGATGCAGCGTTGGTAATGGGACTGTTTCTCTGATCATTTATGACAATGGTGAACCGGGATCTACCTCAGGAGCTACTAACGATCAGATTGGATTTACAGTAAGGGATGGTTTGAATAAATTATATTATGCCACTGATAATTATGATAATGTAATAGGGCATCAGTTTAGATATTTCACAACAACACAAACCGACTTAGCCGGTGGAAATATCCAGGTACATGTTGGAAATAATTTTGCTTTGCGTACTTCAGCGAGTGAGGTGCAAGTAATGGAAGTCCAACCATACAATCTCCGTGCTCAGCCTAATCCATCTACATCATCTTTCAACCTGCAATTATCCAGCAGCAACAAGATTGACAAGATGAGCATACGGGTGACAGATATTTCTGGTAGAAACGTGCAGGTTCTTCATGATGTGGCACCTAATCAAATCCTCACCATCGGAGCAAGCTATAGACCTGGCTTGTATATGGTAGAACTTATCCAGGGTAATGAACGCAAACAGATCAAATTGATCAAACTATAAACACGCGACACTCACAAAGCAGCAAGGTGGCCAAAAGGCCACCTTTTTTTGTTATTTATTGAAAGAGGAATACGTAAACTTCCTATGCATTCAGTAGAACTACGAATTTCATGCACTCCCCATGCACCAGGTATGCCGTTATTAGGCACCAGGTATGGAGGAGGTATGCAGTAAACAGCCATGCTTTCATTTTGATCTTAATCGTAAAATCCCCCATAACGAATGCTTAGAGTTTATTCAAAGGTTTTGTTTTCAAAAAAATGAAGGCATGTATGCAGGTACATCTATCTTTTCTTATCTCCTATCAATATTATCCCACCTATTTATTGAACGCTTTTAATTAAAAGCTCATGACCCTTTCTGACCCTCTTCCGGCAAAAACCGGCAAGAACGGAACGCAGCCTTGCAAGGGCCAGGGCGGGCTTGTAATCTTGTGTTCATGCAGGAAAATGGTTCTTGTTAGCGCTAACGGTCATGACCAACCAGTTTTTTACTGCTGCATTTTTAAACCATTTAAAATTTAAAAAGATGGCAAAACAAAAAGGTATCATTAAGCTGGAAGGAACGATCGGTGACATCACCTTCCACAAATCGAGAGATGGCTATATAGCCAAAGAGAAAAGTCATGTATCTGCAGATCGCATTGCGAATGACCCTGCTTTCCAGCGCACCAGGGAAAACGGTGCCGAGTTTGGAAGAGCGGGCAAGGCAGGCAAGGTGCTGAGAAATGCTTTGCGTCAATTATTGCAAAATGCTTCTGATAGCCGGGTGGTGAGCCGCCTTACCAGGGAAATGATGCGTGTGATACAAACCGATGCTATCAATGCAAGGGGTGAACGCACGGTGACTGAGGGAGAACTTGAGTTTTTACAAGGTTTTGATTTTAATATCGATGGCAAGTTGGGTACCACCCTATATGCACCTTTTACGGCCACCATTAACCGGGTTGCCGGTACGGTGGACATCGCCCTGGCTGCATTTATTCCCGCGGTAATGGTATCAGCGCCAAGTGGTACGACGCATTTCAGACTTTTTGCAGCCGGTGCAGAAGTAGATTTTGAGAAGAACTCCTCCATTTCGCAGGTAAGTGACAGTGGCATCATGCCCTGGGATAACGTGCCCACGGCTGCAGTCACATTGAGTCATTCGCTGACCGCCAACAGTACGCAACCCCTGTTTGCCGTGTTGGGCATTGAATTTCTCCAGGAGGTAAATGGCGTGCAATACCCGTTAAAGAACGGAGCATTCAATGCGATGGCGATCGTGAAGGTGTCAGCAGTTTAATTACTCCCATTAAAATCAAGACTCTATGGAACTGGTACTCATCAGAACGTACCATACCGATGGTACAAACGGAACGCTTACAATCAACAACAGTTTTCAATGCTATACCATTGAACTGCCCTGGGTAGATAACCTGCCGCGCCGGTCGTGTATTCCTGAGGGAAGGTATGAACTGAGGAAGCGATACAGCCCTAAATTCAAAGATCATTTATTGGTACAGGCTGTGCCCGGCCGGTCGCTGGTGCTGCTACATCCTGCCAATGATGCGCTTAAAGAACTGAAAGGCTGTATTGCGCCAGTTTCTTCTCTTGAAGGAGCAGGTAAGGGTTCAAACTCCCGGAAGGCATTTAACAAATTGCTGCAACTGGTGTATGAAGCCCTTGAAATGGAAACTGTTTTTTTAATCATTCAAAGCAATACTCATGAACATTCAGCAGCGCATACAATCGCCAACACCTACATTCTTTAAGAAGGTGCGGAATGTCGGATTGATACTGGCGGCCATCAGTGCCTCAATTTTAGCAGCACCAGTGGCATTGCCGGCGGTGGTGATCCAGGTAGCGGGTTACCTGGCAGTTGCGGGAGGTGTAGCCTCCGCGGTTAGCCAGACTGCAGCAGAAGAGAAGGAAAAGAAGGGAAAAACCAGGAAGTGATGGATACCCCTCCGTACACTATGAAAGCGGGTACCGTTGGAGGCACTTTACTGGTGATCATTATCCAGATACAGCAAGGGGAACTCATTAAAACAATGATACTGGCGAGTATTGGAGCAGTGGTGAGTTTTGGAGTGACTACTGTGTTGAGATGGATTTTGAAGAAGGTAAAGGGCATGTGAGGAAGGAGAAAGAGGCCGCAAGGCCTCTTTTCTTTTTTATAATGATTCTTGAAACATTTTTTAATACCAGTGAGTGAGTTTGCCTGTAAAGCAAGTGAGACAGCGGGAGAAGAAAGCTTTATGTTTACCTATCAGCTTCCTATCTTTAATGAATGTTGAAACAACAGGCAATCTATTTATAAATTGCCCATGTCATTGAAAGCAACACTAAAGTATCAAGCTCCCATAATTATGATAAAACCTGCACTACTGACCATATTGGTTTTAATAAGTTTGATTTCAACAGGACAATCGGCCAATGATATTGATAAAATCAAGACCGTTTCTCAAGCTAAAAGGTTTATTGCGAAATATCCAAAAGCCGGATACAAGCTTTTAACTATAAACTCAGGTATTGATACATCGGAGATTCTTTTACCATTATACAATAAAGCAACTGGTTCTATTTTTCAAATAGACAACGACAGGTATAAAATCCTACAACTTGACTCAACTCTGTCCTTTCGGGTGAACTATATCTATCTTGATGGAGGCCAGCTTTCGGCGAAGCAAATTGATAGTTTAAGAAAGGAAGTCATTTCCCAATATAAAGGTGGAGCAAACTTTTTTGACCTCGTTCAACAATATAATATGGATGCGAATATTTCCGGTGACACGAAATGGTTTGCTGAAGGTATGATGGTTAAAGAATTTGAGGATGCAGTGAAAGAACATAAAAAGGGGGATATTTTTACTGTGGATATACCAGGTAACAATTGGTATCATGTTGTATTAAAAACATTTGATGATACTTATATAAAAACCGCCACTATTCTAAAATTTAAGGGTAGCAATCAATAATTGATTTGCTTAAGAATGTAAGCAAGAGCAGGTAATGTTGCTACTTGTCATACCGGTGACTCAAGAAGGAGTGCCAAAAATAGAATCTGCTTCTGTGGTGATTCACCTGGGAAGGCAGCTAAAAGCACTGATACTTATTCGGAAATACCCGGTTGGAACGAAATAATAAAGTGCTATTTGTCGCTAGTTTCTGTGATAGAAACAATAGGAACTGAAACCCATAACAGACACCCTTTCTGTGGCGCTGTTTTGAGATAAATGGTTCCGCCCAGGACATTTACCCGGCTGGTAATACTGTTCAATCCCATTCCATTGGTTTTTCTGTTGCTGTCAAATCCCTTTCCATTATCTTTTATGGCCAGGTGCACATTATCCCCCCGGTGATATAAAGAGATCCACACTTTTGTGGCTTCAGCATGCTTGATAATATTATTGATCTGCTCCTGTAAAATCCGGTACAGCGCAATTTTATGACCCATCAGCAAGTGCACATGGTATCTTGTATGGTCAAATTCAAATACGATTGGAGTGGCACCATTCACCATTTCAATGAGGGCATGAATAGCGTCTACCAATGATCCGGTGCCGAGTGTTGGAGCAGAAAGCTGGTGGGATAAATTCCGAATTTCCACAATGGAATTATTGATCAATTGCATGCTTTTCGGAATCAGGGGATCGTCATGTTGTTTGGAAGCTATATCCAGGTATAATTTGGCAGTTGTCAATACCTGGCTTACATTATCGTGGAGCTCCCTGCCAATCCATTCTCTTTCCCGTTCCTGTACTGTAATCATTTGTTCGACCAGGAGGCGTTCATAGCGTTCTTTCTCTTCCTGTAACCGCTTTGTAGCTTTCCGGCGGTGTAATAAAAACTGTGTGATTAACCAGGAGAAAAGTATGAGCAGTATTGAAGTAATAAGACGGGGGGTTAAATACCTGGATGACGTGTTACTGTTAGCAAGGCGTATATCTGCTTCAGAGCTGCCAACGGTGGCGATGATAGGATAATTTTTGAGTTTGCGGTAACTAAACCAGGTAGGTATATGCCTGATGGCATCCAGGGCTAAATAGAAACTATCCGGATTTTGTTTTACATGCCTGAATAAAGGGCTTTTGATGATATTTTCTCCTGAACTTTCAATAGTTCCCGTTCTCCTGGCATATGTAATCCCATCGGGAGCAACCAGTGATATGATATCATTGGGCAAGAGCTTTACCTGGGCATAAAATGAAGTGAAGACACAGGGTTTCATCTGGACAGCTACTACACCAGCAAATTGGCCTGTAAAATCGTTGAATCTTCGACTGATGATGATAAGGGGGTTTTCTTTGGGTGTTAATCGAAAGGGCTTACTGACAAGTAAAGAATCTGCCTGGTTTTTAGCATGAAAAGCAAAATAGGGGTCGCCAGAAAAATCGGTTTTTACATTTTTGGGAATGCTATGATTCGCCATCACAAGGTTACCCTGGCTATTGATTATAAAGATTCCATCAATAATGCCTGATTTCAATCCAGTTTTTGCCAAAAATTTTTCGAGGTTAAAAGAAGTGCCCTGGTTGGTATATTCCAGCATTGCCAGCTGTAATACAGCATCGGCATTTTGCAAAGTGCTGATGGCATGTTGCTCCAAAACTACAGCCAGGTTGGAATTTTTTTCAATAGCAAATTGAAGGGCAGCTTTCCTATCGAAAGAAATTTGCCTGAAATAGCTGATCCATATCATGGCCAAAAACAGAAAACACAAGGCAATTACTGGTAAAACAATACGTTGTTTTGGTAAGCTGATCATTTTCATATTTGTGGAAACGGATTACAGGAGCCAGGCCTATATGGAAGAAGAATAGACAATAACAATACAATTCTTTGCATACATATTGGATTTCAGATCAAAGAAAAGAGAAAATAACGGCATTGCCAATGTACCAGGCAGTGATGAGACAAGCTGGATAGATTCCATGCCCATATGGTTAGCGATTCGGGTGTTGGCAAAACAAGCTCTGTAATTAGATTTCTACATGATTGTACATCCATTATTTGCTGAAAGATTGCATGACTTATAACTAATAGAAATAACAACTACTACAAATGATTTATTATGCAATCGGTTGCGCTATCTAAAAGTATGTATTGTAATTGCCTGCTGCATTTTTTACTTTGTGCGCTTATTTATTTGTATGTCACCAGAATACGCTACGCCAGATCTTTCTATCAATGTACTTAATTTAAAAAAATCTGCACATGTGATCAGGGCGATCAATCATTCCCTTCGCCAGCAAATGCTTTTTTTGATTCATGAAAATCAACGGATGACTGTTAGTACTATTTATGGTAAGCTAGGTCTTGAGCAATCTGTTGTCTCTCAGCATCTATCCATTCTTCGAAATGCCGGATTTGTTCAAACGGAAAGAGAAGGTAAATTTATATTCTACTCCGTCAATTATGCACGCATCAAACAAATAAACCAAAGCACGGCCGCTATATTAAGTAAGAATTAAAATGAATCGAATTCCTGCAATGAGGTGCTGCAGGCAAGCGTTAGGGTGATGTTCAATGCACATACTTATTGATTGATTTGTTCATGAATGGCCCGGATGATATTTTCATGGATATCCAGTATCCACTGAGGAGCGGGCAATACAATTTCCCAGAATCCATTTTCTTTTTCTTTTACCTCAAAAGATGATACCTGGAATTGCTGATCGAAGACGTTTACAAAATATTTATCCCCTAAAGGGCTGACAATTTTTGAAAATTCAAAATTCAGTGCCTTATTGCTGATCGTTATCCATTTATTAAAAACCTGCATAAGGCATACTTAAAAAGAAGTGATTGAATGTGTGAAGGTGATTTGACAGGCAGGGAGCCAAAAGTAGTTTAATTAGTTTTGAATTTCCAATTAATTAAAAATGTTTTATCCCTTAGTAAGTTTACTAACTAGCAGGAAAGCATAACCGAAAAATAAACCCCTGTAGAAACAGGGGTCGCAACCAAAACTAACTGCTTATGAGGGTGCAAAGAAAAAGAAATTTCAATATTCTTCACGTCTTTTGCATACATATTTTCTTTGTATGCATAATATGATGCAATTGCAGCCTCAGGTTTACACTTAGCAATGAAGTTTAGTTGCTTTATTACATAAATTATTCTTCATTGTCGAATTTTGCATGCATTTCCAGTATGAACTTGTATAGTTTCAGGTTGGAACCCGTGGGGTCTTCCCGCAGGTAGGTTTCAGCTTGAGTGCACTCAATTTGAAAATCAATAAAGGCATCGGTCATATAGTTATAACCTTGTGTTACTTCCCAGAGGTATGCCGCCAGTTGATCAAAATCTTTAGGATAAATGATAAGTTGGAACTCGCCGGTCTCGAAGGGATTGGGGCAGGTATAGAATACCTCGTGTGTGATAGACTCAAGGGAATGGAGTACATAGAGCAGCCGGTAATAATCGGAAAGACAGGTTTCCCCTTCATGCATACTGCTGTCTTTGGGCAGGCATACGATGATGGATTCAGCACGATTGAGTTGTAGAAATTCAAGGAAGCTTTCCTTGTCATAGTCAAAGAATTCGGTGATTCTGATTTGTTTCATTGTTTTGGATTTTATTAAATGAGGAAATTGGTGACATGTTCTTGTTTTAGTCCAGTATATCCGCAGAATTCTTCCAGGGTGATGAATTCGCCTCTTTTCTTTTTGAATTTCTTGCGGATGCGAGTGAGGAGTTTACGGGCCGTTCGATCCCTGCGGCCTGTGATGTTCATTACATCTTTGGGATAGATAACTATCCGGTTGGGTATAGGGTTCATGGACGTTGGATTAGTGAGACAAAGATTACACGGCAGGACAAGGGAATACAACCCTGTTTATGAGGGGATTTTCACCATAAATAGTACCTCTGAAACAGGGTTTCAATACCCCGTAAACGGGGTTGTTTGCTGCATAGCCAATCTCCAATTTGCAGTATAAAAATTTTTACACTATGAATCATTTTATTAGCTTGGCAGTTGCTGCGGATATGACCCGTAGTTTCCGGGCGAACCGCGATGCCATTTTAGAACCTGGGTACCAGGGACTGAACCTTTTACCTATCTGCGAAACATTTGACAGGGCTTCTTTTGACCAATTGCTATTGCAGGATGGTTGTGACGGTGTACGCATTTATTACGGCATGGATGATGGTATGCAGGTGCATGCTGTCATTGTGGGCGTGGATGCCGATGGGGGAGATATGGTAAGCAGCGGGTCAAGTGTGAGCCTGAATGAGGAAGGGGATGTAATCATTGAAAATGGGGGTCGCTGCCCGGATATTTGCCCAGGCGGCTCGCCTTTAAACACTTAGATTGCTATGAATTTTGTTGTAAACAGTTTCTTAAGCCTATCTATTTCGTTGGGCGCCATTATTGGCTGGGTACGTTTTAGAAAGACGTCCCCGGCCTTTTGGCCATTTCTATGGCTGATGTGGACTGGATTTTATTATGAAATGCTTGGGATAGTTGTGATGCTGGCTGGTTATTATAATGCAGTAGGTTATAATATCTATTCATTGGTGGAATCTTTGCTGCTAGGATTGCAATTCAGGAGGTGGGGTCTTTTTGGACGAGTACCTTCCCGTTATTATTTTTTGCAGTCTATATTTCTGGGAGGATGGATAGTAGACAGTTTTATTGTAGCTCCCATCAATGTATTTAGTTCTTATTTTACGATTGGGCGTTCCATTGTTATTGTGCTTTTGAGTGTTAGTATGCTGCATCATTTATTTGAAAGGCCGGTACCCTCATTGCTTAGACATCCTGTATTCCTGATCTGTATTGGGCTTGTTGTTCTTTTTACTTACACAGCCATTGTAGAAGGATTTTTAATTTTTGGTTCAGGATTGAGCAAGTTATTCAGGGTGCGGATCTTTTTCATATTAGCCTGCATCAATTTTGTCACCAATATCATATTCGCCTTTGCTATTTTATGGATGCCTATCAAGCGTCGATATTTACTGCAGTACTAATTGCCAGCGTGGCATTTGCGATTGCGTTGCTTTCACTTGCGCTTATGATAGCGCGTCAGCAAAGCAGGAATTTTCTGCGACAGTTGGACTATTTTATAAAGGAAGCAGAATTAAAGGAACGGGAGCAAAGCCGCATTGCGCATGATCTTCACGATGAACTTGGCCCAACCTTGTCATTGACACGGATGCAATTGCAGTCTCTCAAGGATCTTGAAAGGGAGACTGAAATAATCGTGGAAAGGGCCTGTCAACAAATTGATAGCGTAGGTGAGCGCCTTGGAGGTATAGCGCGTAACCTGGCACCCCGCGTGCTTATGGATAAAGGCTTGTTTGTGGCACTGCGTAGTTTTTTTGACCAGTTTCATAAGCATCAATCGATGTTTATTTATTTCCATTACAAAGTTGAAAGGACTATTACAGAGGAAATGTCCATACATATTTACCGCATGTTGCAGGAGATGGTTCATAATGCAGTGAAATATGCTGAGGCCCGATACATTATGGTATCTATAGTGGAAAGAGCGGACAAGTTGATAATAGAATGCCGCGATAATGGGAAGGGTTTTGATGGTGATCATTCAAAGGGGCTGGGCCTGGAAAGCATCAGGACCAGGACTTCACTGCTTGGTGGATTGGTGGACCTGCAATCAAATGCAGGGGATGGAACGCGTTATTATATTCAATTACCATTTCATGAATGATATGAAAGCACCCATTGTTACGGTATTGGCTGATGATCTGCCTTTGTTTTTAGATGGACTCAGCGAGTTGCTGCACAAGGAGCCTTTATTGCATATTGCCGGAAAAGCCCGTAATGGGCAGGAACTGGTACATATGGTGGAGGTTTTACGGCCAGAGGTAGTTATCACTGATATCCAGATGCCAATACTGAATGGGATTGAAGCCACAGCGGAGATCAGCAGGCGTTTCCCGGAAGTTGGTGTTATTGGATTAACGATGTATGAGGATGGGCATCTTATTGTAGATGCTATGGAGGCTGGTGCCAGGGGTTACCTATTGAAAAGTTCAACGGTGGAAGAAATCCTGGATGCTGTTCAGGCAGTGAGCAGGGGGCAATGCTATTTTAGCAACAGTACTTCAATGGCCTTATCGAAGCAAATTGCGCTGAGCAAGGCTACTGCCCTTAAAAGTCATGAAATGGAGCAGCTTTCTTCTAAGGAACTGGAGATCATTTATCTTATTTGCCAGGAATATGCAAGCAAAGAAATAGCACCATTGACAAATTTATCTGCGCATACTGTAACCTCATACCGTAAAAGTATTATGGAGAAGACCAAATCGCGAAACCTGGCCGGGATTGTAATTTATGCCATCAGGAATGGCATCTATAAGGTATAGGTAATCCTATTATTAAACAGTTTCACCAATATGTATGCAGGAATGACCATACAGTTAACAGCTTATGAGCGAAAACAGATTGAGAAGGTAAGGGCCTATATAGATGAACACCTTGATGAAGGACTGAATGCAGAGGATATGGCACTGCAATGGGATATTAGTGTTTATAAGTTAAAGGCCGGCATCAGGCAATTATGCGGAAAGAGTTTTTCCCTATACCTGAAGGAACGAAGGCTGCAAAAAGGAAGGGAATTGTTGCTAAATAGTAATAAGATCATTTATGAAATAGCGAAGGATTGTGGCTATAAAGATGAAACAGGGTTTTACAGGGCCTTTCGTAAATATTTTGGACAGACGCCAGACGATTTCCGGAAGCAATAATTTCAATTAGCCAGTTTTACTTCCGAGTTAGCCAGTAGTTCATGCAGGTTAGCCAGTTATTTTATTTGGAATTGCCTTTCGTTAAATAGGAACTTTATATAGCGTAAGCAATCTGCCAGGGTTGTTTATCCAGTGGTACAATCTATAATAAAACCAGCGTTATGAAACGGATTGTTACCACTGAATTTATTTCTTCATTATTGATCTTTCTTTTTGGCTATACAGCTATTTCCAAACTATTATCTATTGATCGTTTTGAGGCGGTGCTGGAGCAGTCGCCACTGATCTCATCGGGGGCAGCCTTGCTGGCCTGGCAGATACCACTGGCAGAGTTGGTCATTGTGCTGCTCCTGATTTTTTCTTCTACGCGGAAGATGGGGTTGTGGGTTTCAGCCATCTTGCTTTCCTTTTTTACGGTTTACCTGTTTTATATGGTTTTGTTTTCCCCGTATTTGCCTTGCAGTTGTGGAGGCGTGATCAGCTCTATGAGCTGGCCTGTGCATATTGGATTTAATGTGGTGTGTATTGCAATAACGGTGGCAGGCATACGGAGTACAATGTTGACAAGTTAAATGGTTGGGTGGCTGACAAGGAAAGCGAGTTTGGAGTTTTATAATTTAAGAATTCAAATGGTATTTTATAATCATTGCGCATACCTGTGCGCTGCGGCCGCGGTGGTGCAGGCAGGGGAAGCTGAAAACCTGTGTAAGAGAGTAGGCAAACATTTATCCATTTTAAATTTTAGTGTATGAAAAAGATTCGTTTTTCGTTGCCCGTTGCAGCATTAGTACTTGGTATTGTATTCAGTGCTTTTACCAGGCCACATGAGGTAGTGGTAAAAAGGGGTAGTACAGATTATGCCTATTTCCTTTATTCGCAATCTACAGCAACAAATGAGAATAATGCTGCCATGTGGAATAAGGTAGAAAGTCCTTCCGGGTTGTGTTCAAATGGGCAAAATGTATTATGTACCATTCTTGCACCGATAGCAGACCCTAATGATGAACATCCTGATTTTACAGGCATCAGTAATGTGCGCACTTCTCCAGCTATTTCAAGCAGGGTTTTTAAACCTTAATTAAATTAAAGGAAGCCAAACGGCTTCCTTTTTTTTATCTCGGATTTTGTTGCATACCTGTCAATGCTATTATAGAAGCTGGTATCGGAAGAGCGTATTTAGGATCATTGGGAAGTAATTCCACTGCTTTAATATCCAGAACTCTTTTAAGGATAATATTATACCCTTCGAGATTAAGACGCTTAATATCCATCCACCTAAGGTCTCGTAATAAAAGTTCTTTTCTTCTTTCAGTCAGCACTTTATAAAGTGCTTCCTCTTTGTTTGAAGCGGTTTGTGGTATAAATGTTCCTGTTGTAAATCTTTTCTGAAGCAATGCATTCAGATCATCCATGGCGGCTGTTATGTTACCTGTTCTTGCAAAACATTCTGCCCTGGTGAGGTAAAGCTCGCTTGTAGTAATGCCGCAAAAGAGGAAATAGCTGCCATCGTAACTTCCTTTAAATCCATAAGAGCCATCGTTATTACTAAAAAAGAATGCTTTTTTGCGCAAGTCATTTTCTTCATAGCTATTGTACAAAACAGAATCTACCCTGAGCGATAACTGGCCAAGGCTTTTCATAGTGAAATGCATAATTACTTCTTTATTGAACTGCGGTACAGGGTAAGATGCATCTGTATTCAGGGTGTTATAATCCAACAGGGCACTATTCAGCTGGAGGCAGGAGTCGGCGTATTGACCCGCCTTTTGATACTGTTGCATGTATAAAAAAGTGCGGCTTAACAAAGCAAAGGCGGCTGCCTTTGAAGGACGGATAGCATGGGCCGGATTTAAAGGTAAAAGTGGTATAGCCTGCTGCAGGTCTGTAATAATTTGATCATAAACTACCTGCACACTGGCTCTTTTGGAAGGCTCATTGAAATCCGAACTAAGGCGCAAGGGAATGCCCGGGTCGGACGCAGCAGTATTTTTGCTGTATGCTTTCGACCAAATAGCCACTGCCGTTAAAAAACACCTGGCCCTATAAAGAAGGGCCGAGCCTTTTACATTATCCCATTGATTAGCATTGTTTGCTGTACGTTGTATTTTTTCTATGTGCTCCAACGCCAGGTTTGCATAATATACCGGCATATAGGCATAGGACCAATCGTTAGGGAACGTGTTATAAATAATTTCATCTCCCCAAATGTATAGGCTGCGGTCGGCTATGCCCGGCGTAGCATTAAAATCAGCAACGGTCATATAATAACTGTCTGTACTGGCTTCGCCAGAGGCAGGGCAGTTGCTGTTCATGCGTTCGTTGTTATCAAGAAGCGCTTGTATATCACTGATAGTTTGCGGAACGGCCAGGCTTCGGTCTGGTTTTTCGTCCAGGAATTTTTTGCAAGATGAAAAAAGAATGACCGAAAAGAACAGGAATGCATTTTTGTTTATCATGATTTCAATATTTTGATTTCAGAATTCAATTTTGAGCCCTGCAGCCCATGATTTTGCGTCGCGAAGGGAGAAGGGATAATCCGGGTCTATGCCGTAGTTATTTGCCTTCCAAAGTATGCCCAGGTTGGAGGCATTTAGCCAGAGGTGTAGATTTTGCAATGGACTCTTCTTGTTTTTATTTGGTAAGGAATAGTCAAGTGTGACAAACTGCAGGCGTGCATGGCTACCATTCGTGGCCAGTACTTCAGCAGCGCTGTAAAAGCCATCTCTTCCCGATGGGTTGGGATAGATTAATGAAGGAACGGAAGTTGTTTTTTCATCACCCGGCTTTTGCCAGCGCAGGGCAAAATCGGAGTGGCCCCGCCATGAATTAAACAGAGCCCCATAGTCAACAGACTCCCTGCGGAAGTAATACCCGCACTTAAAGGTTATGTTCACTGCCAGTGACAATGCTTTCCATGAAAATGTATTTCGAAAACTGCCAAAAAACGGAGGTGTGGAAGGACCGCTATAGACCAGGTCGGACAAGGTTGTTTGAGGGCCCATGATGTTGTTATAAGCTGATGATGGAACTCCATTAAGAAAGCCTAAAGGTGAGCCTGTGGAGGAGTCAAGGCCTGCCCAACGGTAACTGAGAATGGAATATACCGGCCTGCCTACCAGGGGTGAAACAAGGGAACCATTGCTGATGTAGGTGCTAGCCTGGGTATTTGAAAGAAAATAGGTAGTGACTTTGTTTTGGTTATAATTCAATAAAAGGGTTTGCTCCCATTTAAGAGGCCCGTTTAGCAGCCTTGCATTGAGCTCCAGGTCCATGCCGTCGGCTCTCATATTGGCAACATTTTTAACCAGGTAATCTGCCCCCAGGCCTGTAGTATAATCTATGGGTGCATTTCCAAAAAGGTCCAGGCCCCATTTACGATATACTTCAAGGCTACCCAAGACCTTGTTGTTAGCAGAACTAAAATCGATACCGAGATTAAGCATCTTTACCCGTTCCCAGCGCAGGTCTGGATTGGCAAACTGGGAAACATTAGCAAAAGGCAGGTTAGTATATTGGGCTGTGAAAGGGAAAAACAGCAGGGTGGTAACTGCCGACCGTGTATTGTCTACGTTGCCATTAAATCCATAAGTGGCTCTTAATTTCAATTGTGGAAGTAAGGCTGTCTTATAAAATGGTTCGGAGGAAAGTAGCCAGGAAATACCGGCTGACCAGAGGGGTACGCCTTTTTCATTGGACCTGACCCCAAACAGGTTGGAAGCATCTTTGCGGGCACTTGCTGAGAGGGTATATTTTGTATTGAAGGTATAGGCCCCGTTGGCAAACAGGGATGTAAACCTGTTTATCTTGCCTGAGAAAGAAGTACCCGAAGGAATGTTGCTGTTGCTGCCTGTAATGAAAGTAGGATAGCGGTTTACCAGGTCTATGGCGGCAGCGACGCCTGTTTGGGGATTATAGCCATAAGTTCTGTAAGCTGATGTTGTGTTTTCCAGCTCCCTGGCTTCGGCACCGGCCAGCAGTGAAAGCCCGTGCTTTGTCCATATACCGGAATAGCTAAGGGTGCCCCTTACATTCCAGGCCTGCAGTTTATTATAGGATTGGTTGAGAATGGCGCCCATGGGTACACCATAGAAAATGGCGCCGGTATTCCTGTTGATTTGTGTGAACCGGTTAATCAAATCCCTGGCGGCAAAGCTGCCCAGTTCCTGAAGATTGCTACCATCGATCATTTGAGACTGGTATTGATATTTAAGGTCAAGTGCAAGGCCTTTAGGGAGGGTGTAATTCAACCCAAGGCCGATGACCAAGTCGTTAGTTGTTGTTTTGGTAGAATTGAATTTGTAGTCTTCAAAGGGATAGTAATTCCAATTCAGCAGGCTTCCACCCCCTGCTGTGTCGATATAGGGCTGGCGGTACATATATAGCGGCATGGCCGAGCCATTATCTGCGCGGAGCCGGGCATAGGGATAGAGTTTTTTTCCGCTGATGGTAAAAGCGTTATAACCTCCCTTGCCGCTAAGGGAACGGGCTTGCGTCCATGAGGCGGTGCTCCAAAACTGCAGGTTTTTAAACGGACGCCAACTATTATTAAAGCGAAGTGTGTAGCGGTTGTACGGGGCATCAAGGGCAGACCTGTTTCTGTCCCACCCACCTGTTGCGGACCAGGCAGCCGATGCAGTGCCGCCACTGAGTGCAAGGCTGTACTGCTGGTTGAAGCCCTGGCTGTACACTTCCTTCTCATACTCCCTGCGTATGTTGAATGCAGCCAGTTGTGCTATTCTATTTTGTGCCTCATACGCGGTTATGCTACCTGCTTTTTGTGCAAACAGCATTTCGACCACCGGTGAAAGCAGGGGCTTATTTCGATTTGTAGCCTGGCTGTTGTAAAATCCTTTGCCGAACAACATTTGTTCCACCGCTATAAAATCGGGGACAGCGATTTCCTTAAGGTAAGAAAGGTCGGGCTTTTGGCTGAGGACAAGACTTGAGCTGTATTCTATTTTAAGGGGTTGTTTATAGGCGGCTTTTTTTGTGGTGATAACAATGACCCCATTGCCGGCACGGGTGCCCCAGATAGAGGCCGCTGCTGCATCTTTAAGAATGGTGATGCTTTCCACATCAGCAGGATTGATGTTATTGATGTCGCCTTCGTAAGGAAAATTATCCAGTACAATCAGGGGGTTTTTATTGCCATAGATAGTGCCTATGCCCCTTATGGTTAAGGGCGGCCGGGGGGCAGTTTTATCGAAAAGAACAGAGCTTGCCAGGCCTTCGAGACGGCTTATGATATTGGGCCCGGGCTGAAGATTGAGGAGGGACTTGCCAATTTTGGTAAAGGAGCCTGTTGCCCTTTCTTTTGGAATGGTTTGATAGCCCGTGCTGACCATTACCTCGTCCAGCAGGGCGGTTTTGCGTTTAAGTATAACAGTGATATGGCCGCGGGAGTTGAGATCAAGTGTTTCTATTGCGGTTTCATACCCAATGGCGGAGATGATGAGGGTATCATTGAGCAGGAGGCCGGTGATGGTGAATTCGCCTTTGGGATCGGATGATAGCTGGTGGATGACAGATGATAGTTGGTTGTTGACAGAGGGCTTGAGGGTGATGGTAGCACCCTCTACAGGCTCCATTTGTTCGTTGATGATCTTTCCTTTGAGCGTGAGTGGCTGACAGTTACTGAGGAAAGGGCAGAGCAGTGCCAGTAAGAGAAGTTGTCTCATTTATTTAGCAAGTTTTCGTGTGAAGAAAATTGTGATCCATTTAATATGTATTTCTCAGCCTGAGATGAGAGGGTTCTTAGTCTATGGTCCGAAGCCCATAGGGAACCGGTAATCATAGCCGGGAGGTCCGGAGTAAGGCAGCTTACATAACCCATCTTGAGCTTAGCCAAACTTTAAAAGAACTGGTGCCTTTGCTTCAGACCTCATGCGGCTATGTGGTTTTCACACAGGATGTTTTGGTTTTTTGGTAATGCCCCTTTTTAAAATGTGCAGGGTGGCATAGGCATTGTGGACTTTTGCGTTCACATGAGAAAGGTCGATATGGTTATTGCCTGAGAGCAAGTGAGTTTGATATTTTTTGAATTTTATTATTGTTGTTTTTTGCGTTGGGGTGGACGATGTCGTGTCCTTTTTGCTTTGGTGCGGTATGGGGTATGGAAACGCCGATGGACGGTAATGTCAGCACTTCGGGGCTTATTGTAAAGAGCTTCAGGCATTTTGCAAAGGGGGCCTTTGAGCAGGTAAAGAGATCTTATTTCATAGTTTAAAATGAGTTCGATGGGCGCTATGATGTGGGCATGGTAGTGCCAGTTGGCATAGTGCGTGGTTGTTTTGGTATGGAGGGTGTGCCAGGACATTTTATTAGTTTATGGTTTATAGTTTATTGTTTCTGGTTTTGGTCGTATTAAGTTAGAAGTGTGTTTATGGTGGGTTGATACTTTTACCTGTTTGTTGTTTTTGAATGGGAGCTGACTTCACTTGCGCTTTTTGTTATTGCCCGAATATTGCCGGTTTTCATTGTTGATAAAAGCAGATAGGGACTGATGCTGGTCTGGAATTGCATCGGCCAGGATGAAGACCGGCAAGGGTCTTTGAGCCGGTACGAGCCGAAGCCCGTATGTTGCTAGCTGTTGGTTGAGCGCTTGTAGGTTTTCGGAAAGGGTTAGCTGCAGGTTGATGGTGCCTGTGTAACCTGTTTCGTCAATGACAATGCGGCGGGGTGGAAAGGTGATGGCTGAACCGTTTAGTGCTATCAGTAGGGCAGAAAGAGGCTGATTATTAAGCTGCACTATTTCGGCACCCGCAGGGACGAGTGACGCTTTTGGGCGCTGCAATGGTTGTTGGCCGCGCACCAGGACCCAACAGGACAGTGTACGGGTTTGGATGCTGCCCTGCAGGCCCAGTAAACGGTTGAGATCCTGCGCAATTAGGGAGGCTTTTTGGGCGGGTGTAGTGGCAGCAGGCAGGGTAAGCTGGTAGCAAAAGCTATTGGTTGGGGTAACGGATGCCGGATTAAAGGAGGACCTGTTTTTAACATTGAGCAGCACCCTATTAGCCGGGAAGTGGAGGGCCTGCTGGTAAAGGCTTAGAACCGGGAGGTTAAGCATGGTGACCTGCCAGGTGGTGGCGGTGGTGGTATAGATTACACCTGAGGGCAGCCCCGGAATAAAGCCAGAAAAGGTGGAGCTATAGAGCAAGTTTGAATCGTTGCCGCCGTTGCCGTTAACTAAAAGAGGGGCGGCAGGGTTGTAGGATAATACATCTTTTTTTAGCCTGAGGGCGGGGATGCCACCATTTAAAAAAGCAGTTATGTTTTTTGCTGAAAGTGCATCCGCATCAGTGATAGCCACTACCTTACGACTGCTATCGAGCCAGACGTAGTGCGGTAGAAGCTTATGGGGAAACAGCTTCGTAAGCAGGGAATCTTCGATAACAGAGGCAAGCGCATACGGCCTACCATTGGGCGCCTTTCTTCTTTCAAAAAAGATCTTTATTTTCTTTTCATTATCACCGGTGTTCTTGGCGTTGACCAGGAGCACCTGTACCTGACCAGCGTACTGCTGCTGCAGGCTATCCATTTTAGAAAAGTGTTTGAGGCAGGAGGTGCACCAGGTAGCCCAGAAATCCAAAATGAGCAGCTTGCCTTTAAAAGAAGAAAGGCAGGCCCTGGAGGATTTATAGTTGATGATGCTGGATAGGGCTATATCCGGGAGGGTATCTCCGATAGTGAGCGGGGTAATAGCTTTATTGGGTTGCTGACCAGCGCTCAATAAAGGGCATAGCATGGCCAGTACGAGAAGTTTTCTCATTTTTTTTTGAAATTCTGCCCCATCTCCGGCGTTTGGCCAATAGGGAGTAGAGGGCGGTTAATGAACTTGTGAAATGCCAGCCTTGAAAAAGCAGAACCTGGGGCCGCCAACGACCGTACTTACTATAGCCCGGCAATCGTTAGCACTTAAGAATTGGTGGCCCGGCGGACCCGCTGCGGTTCTGCAAAAAAACTTATACCGGGCTTTTGGGCTTTTTTGCAAAGCCAGTACGGAGCAGGTGCAGCTGTTTGTTTACAAGCGGTTTCATTGACCTCCCATTTTTGGTTTGGGCATGGCTATTCCATCATGCTTTTGAAATGAAGTTTGAGATCTTCTTTATTTCAAGGAATCATAGGATCAACAATAAAAATTGGTGAGTCTGTAAAGCAGTGCAAAAAAATAAGGCGCAGGCCTACACTTATCGCTTTTAGGTACTTGGGAGAACCCGCACACGAATAAGTAAGTACCCACGCCTAGGACGTGGGCATTCTACTTATCGTCTCGTGTGCATTGAAAATTCCCAAGTTTCAAAAGCGAGACTCAAAGCGAAATGCTTCAAATTATTTTCTGAAGAATCGCAAATTTATTAAAAGACAATATTAAACAATTTTTATTAACTTATAAACAAATTTAGTTACTAAATTAATTGAAAATGTGTATTTATAAACAAATAAAGTTACAAATGGCTAAAAATCAAGAAGTTATTCGATTTCTATATTTGTTTATAAGCCATTATGAACACAATCCATTACAACAGGATTAAAGCTGTTTTAGCAGAAAAAAATGTTACTAACAAAAAGCTTGCGGAAATTCTGAATGTTGAACCTCAAACAGTATCACGTTGGTGTACGAATCAAAGCCAACCATCTATTGAAACTATGTATGAAATATCTAGGGTCTTGAAAGTTGATGTAAGGGAGTTACTTGTTTCTACAAAGTGGTAAGAACTTCTTCCTTTTAATCTTTTGCGGATTTCACTAGTTGCAAATTGTTTGTTACTTATTTTCAGAAAATGTGTGCCAATGGTGTAGACTTACCCAATCGGTTCTTTTCTTATTAAACTTAGGTCTAATTACCTTTTGATTTCTTGAAAAAAAACCTATGTTTTAGATGCACACGTAACAATTTACTTATAACAAAGGTTGCAACTAATACTTATTCTTTTTGGAGATTTAATTGCTTGTGAGGAAAAGAGTAGTTAACTCCCTTGTTTCGCATTTTGTCAACCTGCTCCTTTGTTGGTTCTATACGTGTAAATGTATCTTTTCCAATAAGAGTGGAATGCCAATCATCATCGCTTTCCGTTTCTGTAGTAAGTAGCGATGTTGTTACTATAGATTCGGTACCGTTTAACGTATGTATCTGACCACTCCATGATGTTACCGAATCAGAACTGCCATATTGGTTGTTCCATAGTACAACCCAACCAATAGCAGTGCTATTGTCTTGGTCAATATCAATTTGACCTACTAACTCATATATTCCTGTTGCATCACCAACTTTTGTATAGTAATTGCCCGTAATGTTCTTATCTATTACCTGAATAGTCATGTAGGAGCCTAATTCGTTGTACCAGGTACCATTAATATTCATAAAGAAGTTTATTTATATAAATATATAAAATATATCTAATAGTTCCGAGTAATTGTGAAGTGAGGTTTATTGGCTTTTTTTAAGTAATTAACGGAAGGGAATTAGTTGTCAAAACCATCTAGCCCCCATGCTGCCAGCAATAACCATCAGAGCGGCTGGCTCGAGAACAACGTGTGCCTTTTTTGGTAATTGCCTTACATTGACTTGAATAAGGGGCAATTGATTGCCTGGTTGTAGTTTTTGATTTTACTGATTTAGTACAAACCCCACATTTCCCTCCTGAATTACAATACTTGCAGCCAGTGGAGTTTGTGCAGGCCGTACAATAAGCACTGCCTGTACACCGTTTTCCGTTCTTGCCACAACATCCTTTGTCATCCATGGAAAAGGAACATATCAAAGCGAATAAAAAACATATTAGGAGCAATTGTTTCATGCAGTTGGTTTTAGTATGAGAGATGTTTGCAAAAAAATAAAGCAATCCAAATTCAAGGGTTATAATGGATAAATGAATACAGTTATAATCCTAATAGTTTACATCATTACAAATGTGTTATTCATCACTTTTAGGGGGTGTCCAACCTGGAGCTCCTTCATTAGATTCGCCTTCTCTTGGCCATTGAGGCTGAGGTTTTGGTGGCGTTATACCTTGTTGTCCTTTTTCAAAATAATCGCCCTGTCCTTTTTGTGGGAAATCGTTTCCCTTAGGTTTTTCAGTTTTGGGTTGTTCTTTTTCTTCCATAACTAAATATTTAAGCTGATAAATAATAACAATGATGTAATTCCTGAAATAAGTGTAGCAATAGAACTGTAGTTAAATCTTTTAATGTTTTTATGTCTACAAAGAGCTATTGTGTAATCATATCTTCCTTCTCTTATTTCTTCAATAGTTTTATTATGACAATTGGATGTATATACGTGTGATAACAGGTTTATTAAAAGGGTTATACCCATTAGGGACCACCCAAGAATCAAAAAAGATTCATAACTGGATTTGTTTAGTTCGCCCACAACATTTTTTATAAATGCCATTGATACTGATAAAGAACCTGCACTTATATACGATAATTGTTTTTCAAATGATTCCTGGCTTTTAGTGACTAACTCTTTCAAATGCAACTGATAATCTAAAAGTTGTTGGCCTATACTTTCTTCTTTTAGACTTTTAATTTGTTCTGACATTTTTGAGTGTTGTTTATTCAGATATTCATAATAAATCAGTGTCTACTACTATTCCAGCATTTGAGTAGGTACAGTAACCTTTTCATATTGATCAATAATGCCAATTAACCTGGATGCATATTCATACAGATGGCTGTTGCTTTGGATTTCCACTTTTTCCTCCTTACCCGTATTAAAAAAGGAGACTAGTTTTTTCTTGCCATTATAATGAAGCCTGCAAATGGGCTTTCTATTATTGTCGTCCAGCAGAATTCCAAAATAAGTTTGTTGATCTCTGTATGCTACTCTTGTAACTTTTACTTTGGCACATAAAATAGCTCTTACAATATAAAACCCTTCCATTTCATCGGCAGTGGTTTGAACCTTATTTTCTTCTTCGGTGGTTATGAGTTCTTCTTTGGCTATCTCGTCTGCTTTTTGTTGGTCTGTAGCCAGTGCAGATTTTAGGCGTTCGTTGATGGCATCATTAATGTACTGCGCAAAGGAGCGCTTTACCAATCCACGGAATTGTTCCAATACTTTTGGTGTTACAATTGAAGGGTTAACAGCCTTGGCAAAGTAGCGGGTAAATTCATCAGTGGGTTCACTGATCTCCTTTACTATGAGATTGCGTAACTCAGACATAAACTTTAGCTCACTTGCAGTGTTGACTATACTATCCAGGTTAAAATAACTTTTGTGAAACTCCTTCAGCTTTTCAACCTGTACATCTTTCATATCATCAATCCTAAACTCAAAGAATGGTTTTTCGTCCATTTTATTTGGCTCAATCAGATCAGTATAAAATCTAAAGGTGATACCATTGGTAAGAATTCCAAATTTGGCTTTAGTGGTATGGAAATAACGGAATAGCTGGCTATTATGTGGATCCAGATCTGCTGACCAATGCTTGCATTCAATAAGAATAATTGGTGCACCTTCTTTCATTATAGCATAGTCAACTTTCTCACCCTTTTTGATTCCTATATCTGCCACAAACTCAGGGACTACCTCAAGCGGATTAAACACATCGTAGCCAAGGCAGTTGATGAAGGGCATGATAAAGGCGTTTTTAGTAGCTTCTTCAGTAGAGATTAATTCTTTCATTTTAGCTACTCTTTCGGAGAGCTGTTTGACCTGGTCTTTGAAATCCATATAGCAGCTGGTTTATATTTTGAGTTAACAATATATAAAAATATATTTATACAATAAAAACATTAACTTATAACTGCCTAGAATCATCACGCGCATTCAGCCACATTCAATTGATAATACCTTAAAATACATTTTATGAGTTCCTGGGATTACCGTGATATTTTTAAAGCTATTGCTGCTACGGAAGGACTGCCTGATTATATTCATGATGTTGCGGTAATTCTGTCTGATAAAGGATTTGATAAAAAAGCAGTGGATGAAGCTTTGTTAAAAGACGGTATATCAACCGCCAGGAACATACAGGAAGACTTATTGGATCTGTTGCTGGCTTACCTGCATATTATTCTGGATGACCATTGCATTAGTGAAAACGAATACAGGGATTTTGGTTTACTGAAAATACTTTTTAAAATACGTGAAGGAACTTTTTTCCATAAAAGATATTACCAGGTCCGTTCTGTTATCAATGGTCAATTGGATTATTTATCTGAAGATGAAATATTTGAACCTGAAAAAGCTGCTTTAGCAGTAAATCTTCAGGATATGTTTGGTTTGAGCTATGATCAGTTTCAAACTCTGATTGCGGACATCAAAAGTATTTCTCTACAGAACAGAAATGAGATACCGCCTAAAACGAGAATAAACATGCCAGATCGGGATGTCAAGTAATAGTAAGCAACTTCTAAAAGACCCCACCATTCATACTCTTATACGGCCACCATTACCAAATAAGTGATATACAAATCCTTTCGTAGTATATTGAAATAACTTAAGTGCGAAAGAACTTTCCAACACCTCATTCCTATTGTACTACGCTATGTTCAAAAACTATTTTACTATAGCCCTGCGACATTTTAAGCGGGATGTGGGCTACAGCCTGCTGAATATACTGGGGCTTACTATTGGCATTACATTCAGCCTGTATCTTATTTTTTACATTCGGCATGAGCTGAGCTATGACCGCCATTTCAGCCAGGCGGACCGCATTTTCAGGATCAATGCATTTATCAAGGAGCCGGACAAGGAGGTGATGAAATGGACCAGTACACAGTTCCCTTTGGGTCCCCAACTAAAAAAGGATTACCCCGAGGTGGAAGAAGCCGTACGGTTTGTAGCTGAAGACAAAACCATGTACCAGGCAGGGGAGCAGCGGTTGTACGAAGAAAAAATATACTATACAGACAGCAATGTTTTCCGTGTGTTTGATTATGCATTCGTGGAAGGCAACCCGCGCATGGCCCTGGTGGCGCCCCACAGCATGGTGCTTACGGAGGCCACGGCCAAAAAGTTCTTTGGCAAAACAAGGGGCCTGGTGGGACAAACGCTGAAAAATGCAGGCGGTGATGTATTTACGGTTACCGGCATCCTGAAGCAGCCACCCACCAGTGCACATATCTTATTCAACATGTTGCTATCGGTGAGCACACTGCCTAAAGATTTTTCCAATAGCTGGGGCAGTTTTGGTTTTTACAATTATGTGCTGCTTAAGCCTCATACATCGGCGCAGGCTTTTGAAAAAAAACTGCTGCCTATGTACCAGAAATACATGGCACCCGTGTTTGCGCAGTACAATATCAAGATACGGTATGCAGTGCAACCCATTACGGCTATCCACCTGCGTTCAGACTTTGCCGGTGAGCCTGAAGAACTGGGGAGCATGAGCTATATCTATATTTTTTCTGCCGTGGCACTGTTCATGCTGCTCATTGCCTGCATCAATTATATGAACCTTACCACGGCCCGTTCAGCCCGGAGGGCGAAAGAGATTGGCATTCGCAAGGTGGCTGGTTCCTCGCAGGGACAACTGGTAAGGCAGTTTTTGACTGAGTCTATTATAACTGCATTTATAGCTTTATTTCTCAGCATGTTGGCGATGGCCTTGTTGCTACCTACGTTTAACCAACTTTCGGGCAAGAGCATTTCCTTATGGTCGCTGTTTCAACCTGGCACCCTGGTGATCTTGTTGGGCGTGGTGGCATTTGTTGGCATTGCAGGTGGCAGTTACCCCGGTTTTTACCTGTCGAAGTTCAACCCCGTAAGTGTGCTGAAGGGCGCTTTATCAAAAAGCTCGAGCAATGTGAGTTTACGAAGGGTGCTGGTAGTGGTGCAGTTTTCTATTTCGATGATCATGCTGATCTGCACGGCGGTGGTATACCGGCAGCTGGCGTATTTACGCAGTAAGGACCTTGGCTTTAATAAGGAGCAGGTGCTATCGGTAACGGCTAATGCCAATGGTAATATCCGCAGTAAGATCGAAGCTTTTAAAAATGATGTACACAATAATCCTGCGGTGCTGTCGGTGAGCACGGCACAGGCAGTACCGGGGGGCAGCATAAATTTCAACCTGTTTTCTATTGAGACCAGTAAGGGTTTTGTTGACCAGGGAGTGGATGTTTATGGAGTGGACGGTGATTATTTCAAAACCCTGGGTATGCAAATTATAAAAGGACGGAGCTTCAACAGCCCCCCAGATACGTTGCATAGCATGGTGGTGAATGAAAGGATGGTGAAAGAGTTTGGGTGGGGTGATAATGCGCTGGGCAAAAGGGCTAAGTTTCCTGGTGATTCCAATTACCTGGAGGTGGTTGGTGTGGTCAAGGATTTCAACCAGAAAAGCCTGTATAATCCAATTGCGCCACTAATACTGGTGTACCGGCCTAACAGTAGCAATGTGCAGCTGAAGCTGGGTGCCAACAATATCCCGGCGGCCATTGCTTCGGTGGAGAGAAGCTGGAAGAAGATTTTTCCTGATTTACCTTTTCAATATACCTTCCTTGACCAGGACTTTGATTCACAGTATGCGGCTGACCAGAAGCGGGGCAAGATCTTTACGGCCTTCTCGCTTCTAACCATTTTTATTACCTGCCTTGGGCTTTTGGGATTGATTGCTTTTACTACGCAACAGCGGCAAAAAGAGATCTCCATCCGAAAGGTAATGGGGGCAGGGGTGATGCAGATCGTGCAGTTGATCACGAAGAATTTTGTGTTGCTAGTGGGTGTTTCGTGCATCATAGCTTTCCCGGTAGCATATTTGTTCATGCATAAGTGGTTGCAGGTATTCAGTTATAATACAGGCTTATCCCCGTTGCCTTTTGTGTTGTCGGCGTTGGTGGTGCTGGCCATTACGATGCTGACCATTATATTCCATACGGCGCGGGCGGCAGTGGCTAATCCGGCGAAGAACCTGAGGTCGGAATAGAATCTACTTTAAAGAATGTCGGCCAGGGGACTTATTTGATACTACCTAATTCTTGAAATACCAATTAATGGGTATTGCAGGAAAGGATGGGTTATGCTATGTTCGCGGGAATTTTTTATAAAGATTTGTGAGATCAGTTTTTCTAAATCATGATCCTGCCTGCTGAATAACCTAAACCGAACTATGAGAAAAATAATCCTGCTGGTAAGCCTGACTGCCATTAGCGCATTTGCTTCATTTGCACAGTCCTTAAGCTTACTGAAAGATATTAATCCTGCCATTGTTCCTGTGGGCAGTAGTCCGGGCTATTTAACAGCCCGCGGTTCTTCCGTGTATTTCATGGCCAATACATTGAGTAATGGCGCTGAGCTCTGGAAAAGTGACGGTACGGCTGCGGGTACGGTAATGGTCACAGAGATCATGGCAGGCATGGGTAGCTCGGCTCCGCAATACATTACCAACCTGAATGGTACTTTGTATTTTTCTGCCAATGATGATGTGCATGGTTCGGAGTTATGGAAAAGTGATGGTACCGCGGCGGGCACCGCTATGGTAAAAGATATCATTCCTGGCGCCGGAAGTGCGAACGTCGCCTACCTGGCCAATGCAAATGGAACACTTTATTTTATGGCCAGTGATGGAGTCAACGGCGCTGAATTGTGGAAGAGCGATGGAACGGCTGCAGGTACGGTGATGGTCAAAGACATTAATACCGGCAGTGGCGATTCGTATCCCCGTGAGTTTACCTACATGAATGGTGTTGTTTATTTCATGGCTTATGATAATGTTAATGGCGAGGAATTGTGGAAGACTGATGGCAGTGCTGCCGGTACGGTGCTGGTAAAAGACATTGTCACAGGCACTTACGGTTCCACACCCCAATACCTGGTCAATGTGAATGGCACACTCTATTTTGCTGCCACCGACGACCTGAATGACCGGGAACTTTGGAAGAGCGATGGCACGGCGGCAGGTACAGTTCCGGTGACTGATATTTTACTCTACAGCAGTTCTATGCCACAAAACCTGGTAAATGTGAATGGTACACTCTACTTCTCGGCAGAGAACACGGATGGCAGGGAACTTTGGAAGAGTGATGGCACGGCAGCCGGAACGGTGCAGGTGAAAGATTTGGTTGCCGGACCAGGTGGCTCTGGGCCACAATACCTGGCAGATGTCAATGGCACTCTTTATTTTTCGGCCTATAATGGCAGTACTGGCTACCAGGTATGGAAAAGCGATGGCTCGGCAGCTGGTACTGTAGTAATGAAAGATTTTTCAACCGGGGGCGGTTCTTACCCCGCCAACCTGGCAAATGTAAATGGCACGCTCTATTTTTCGGCCGATGATGGAACACACGGTTCAGAACTCTGGAAAAGCGACGGTTCTACTTCCGGAACGGTGCTGGTAAAAGACATTCAACCCAGTGTAAGCAATTATTCCAATCCACAATACCTTACCCAGTCCGCCAATAAACTGTTCTTCAGTGCCAATGATGGTACCAATGGTGCCGAGCTGTGGAAAAGCGATGGCACGTTAGCAGGTACTGTATTGGTAAAGGACATCAATGCTGGTGCCGGTCAAAGTTTTCCTTCCTACCTGGCCAACCTGGATGGCACCCTGTACTTTTCTGCCAATGATGGTGTGAGCGGAACAGAGTTGTGGAAAAGCGATGGCACCAATGCCGGCACCGTAATGGTAAAGGACATTATTGCAGGGGCCAGCAGTTCATCACCCGCGTTCCTGACAGCTGTGAACGGCAACCTGTATTTTAGGGCTACCGACGGGGTGAATGGGACAGAACTCTGGAAAACGGATGGCACAAGCGCTGGTACCGCCTTACTCAAGGATATCAGGGCAGGTGCGGGTGGTTCCTCTCCGCAATCCTTTACAGGCGTCAACAATACATTATTTTTTGCAGCCAGCGATGGCGTCAACGGCAGTGAATTGTGGAAAAGTGATGGCACCAGCGCGGGCACGGTGATGGTAAAGGACCTGGTGCCTGGTGCTGGCAACTCCATACCGCAAAACCTTGTCAATGTAAATGGTACGCTTTATTTCACCGCAACTGATGGCAGCACCGGCCGGGAGTTGTGGAAGAGTGATGGCACGGCCGCAGGTACGGTAATGGTAAAAGATATTGTTGCCGGCACCAACAGTTCTTCGCCAAAATACCTGGTGAACCTGAATGGTACACTGTATTTTTCTGCTAATGATGGGGTGAACGGTACAGAACTCTGGAAAAGCGATGGTACCGCCGCGGGCACTGTAATGGTAAAGGATATTGTTAGCGGCGTCGGAAGCTCCAGCCCGGAATCCCTGGCAGCCATCAATGGCCGCATCTATTTCCAGGCCAATGATGGCACCAACGGTGAGGAATTATGGGTAAGTGATGGCACGGCAGCAGGAACTGTGCTGCTACAGGACATCACCCCGGGAAGCGGTGGTTCCCGCATACAAAATCTTACTCTTGCAGGTTCGCAATTATTTGCCGCGGTGCAGGAGGATACCTATGGCATGGAGGTTTGGTCAACAACGCTTACTTTATTGCCGTTGCACTTGTTGCAATTCAACGGGCAAATGAAGGCTGGCGATGGTGTGCTGCACTGGTACACCGCAGATGAAAAAAACACTTCCCATTTTATAATAGAAAGGAGTACTAACGGTAGAAGCTTTAGCGCTGTTGGCACCATGGAAGCCGGCAATACACCCGAAAGTCATACTTATACCTTTACAGATCTAAATATTTCCCGGCTATCCAGCCCCGTTGTTTATTACCGCTTGAAAATGATTGATGCCGATGGCAGCTTTAGCTATTCCAAAATCATCGCCCTTACTATTGTCCAGGGACAGCCAGTAGCGCAGTTGTATCCCAATCCAGCCAGCGGAATGAGCACATTGAAGCTGGAGGTGAGAAAGGGAGGTGCAGCCATTATACAGGTTTCAGATTTTACAGGACGGATCTTCAGCGCACAGCGAACGATACTTACGGAAGGAAGTAATAGTATAGCTGTTGATGCAACAACGCTTTTACCAGGATTGTATACTATTAGTGTGTACTGCCAGGGAACTGAAGCTCATTTGTCTATGGTTAAAAAATAGGTTGTTCTGGTTATGGACGGCCTATTGAGGATTTGGCAGATGAGTTATTCGATTCCTACAACTGGTAGGGGATAGCATCAACCGGTGGTATAGCGCATCTATTTTTGACATTATAATTGTCATTCGCAGGTTAGGCCATCGATGAAAATATGCAGATATATTTTTTGGCCCAATGAAAGGACCTAACACAAAATATACTTAAAAAAATCCCTCGTGTTATTTTGTTTATTGATTAAATGAAGTATATTAGTAAGAGTAATCACCTACCCTAACAGAACCGCCACGAGTAGTATTCAACCCCTGAAACAACTTTCCGCACTCCTCTATTAACGGCGATGTCCTCTCCAAAACCTGTAAAGCAACCTGTTTATTTAACTATCGAGTTATCCAACCCCCTGGCAACTAACTGCTCCTAACACCATAACATTTTTGGCTTGTCATTATTACTGGCGTAAACCTAAGACGTTCTAGCAAGGCATTCTCTTTCCAACCTCCTAAGAATGGATGGCAATGGCTGTCCTGAACCAACTCCAATCATTCCGGGAAGCAATCCTGTTCTTTTTATTCAACCAAAACAATTGCATCTATGCCAGTTGCACCAGGGCTTTTCAACTCCAATATGGACCATGCCGGTCATCCTCCTTTTGTCAATTATCACAACCTAAATACTACAGTTATGAGAAGTAACACTACGTATCATTTTACAATTCCCTTTTTGTTGAACAAGCGATGTTCTTTGAGAGGGAATAATTTTAATTTATTTCAACGATCCTTTTTTTTGCTCTTTTATATGCTAATCATGGGATTGGCAGGTTTTGCACAAACCACAACAACTTTTCCTTCAGCCAGTTCTTGTACATCCAAGGACCTGGAACTGGTAAGTGCCAGACTAACAGGTGGAGATGTATGTAACTCTTGTACTCCAGGAGCTACATTGACAAGAAATCTTACCCTTGCCATAAATAATAAAACAGGTTCATCGAGAACTGCCTTTGCTTTTTGGGGAACCTTAGAAATTACGCATGCTGATGGTACAGTTGAAAGAACTCCAATTAGTAGATGTAATGGCCCTATTCCATCTACAGGCCCTTTACCCGCTTATTATGATGGTCTCAACTTTGGTACCGTTACTTATACCTGTGGCGATGCATTAAAGATCACTAACCTATTCCTTGCATGGACGGATGCTTCACCTAAAAGCACATGTGCTACCATTAATTCTGCAACCATCAACCCAAAATGCGGAACATTGCCTGAGATTCAAATCAATGCAGGTGTGAATGGAAGTGCAGTTGCAGGTAACCTTACCTGTTTTGGGGCCTCCAATGGAACAATTGATTTAACACCTTTCGGAGGAACTGCACCTTACACTTTCTCGTGGACTGCCAGTAATGGAGGAAATGTACCATCCTTGCAGGCAACTAATGAAGATCTCACTGGTCTTACAAAGGGTACATATACCTGCGTGATTAAAGATAAAAATAATTGTACTTTCTCAAAAGTAGTTACCCTGACAGGCCCTTTGGCAGGACTGGCTTTGGGTGCCAGCAGTAAAACGGATGTAACATGCTTTGGTGGTAGTAATGGTACTGTTTCAGCTGGTACTGTATCTAATTCTGTAGGAACGATAAGCTATAGCTGGAAGAATGCTACTAATGATATTGTAGCAACTACACCTAATAAATCCGGGTTGCCAGCTGGTATATACACGCTCACTGTTTCAGATGATTGTTCTTCTCAAAATAATTCTGTTACTATTGGAGGGCCATCCGCTGCACTGGCTTTGGGAACTTGCAGTAAGACGGATGTTAGCTGCTTTGGAGGTTCTGACGGCTCTGTAACTGCAGGTACTGTAACCAATGCTGTAGGTACCGTGAATTATAGCTGGAAGAATGCTGGCGGAACGGTAGTGGCCACAAGTGCGACTAAATCCGGATTGGCTGCTGGCACTTACACGCTTACCGTTTCAGATAATTGTTCTTCTCAAAACTGTACTGTTACTATTGGAGGGCCTTCCGCTGCTCTTGCTTTAGGCACATGCAGTAAGACGGATGTTAGCTGTTTTGGAGGTTCAGACGGCTCTGTAACTGCGGGTACTGTCAGCAATGCTGTAGGTACCGTGAATTATAGCTGGAAGAATGCTGGCGGAACGGTAGTTGCCACAAGTGCAACTAAATCCGGACTGGCTGCTGGTGCTTACACGCTTACCGTTTCAGATAATTGTTCTTCTCAAAACTGTACTGTTACCATTGGAGGGCCTTCCGCTGCACTGGCTTTGGGAACCTGCAGTAAGACGGATGTTAGCTGCTTTGGAGGTTCAGATGGATCTGTAACTGCAGGTACTGTCACCAATGCTGTAGGTACAGTGAATTACAGCTGGAAGAATGCTTCCAATGCAGAAGTGTCAACAAGTGCAACTAAATCGGGTCTTCCAGCAGGCGCTTATACCCTTACTGTTTCAGACAATTGTTTTACCAGGACCTGTAGTGTTACCATTGGTGGCCCATCCGCTGCACTCGCATTAGGAACTTGCAGTAAAACAGATGTTAGCTGTGCTGGTTCTGATGGCTCTGTTACGGCGGGCACTGTTACCAATAGTATTGGAACTGTACATTATAGCTGGAAAAATTCCAGTAATACCGAAATAGCAACAACTGCAACAAAATCAGGGCTTAATGCCGGTACATATACGTTAACTGTTTCAGATAATTGTTCATCACAAACCTGCAGCGTAACAGTCAATGCGCCTCCAACGATCCCTACTCCTTCAGCATCTGTGACACAACAACCTGATTGCTTTATACAAAATGGAACTGTTACGGTTTCCAGTCCTGAGGGATCTACAACTTATACCCTTACACAGTCAAATGTTGTAAAATATACTGCAGTCAGTGGCGTATTTAATAATGTAATTCCAGGAACGTATACCCTGGTAGCAACTGTAGGTATTTGTAGCAAAACCGGTAATAACGTTACTGTAAACACCCAGCCAGCAACACCGGGAACTCCTTCAGTATGCGTGGTCCAACCTTCGCTTTGCGGACCAGCAACAGGTAAGGTAAACTTTACCAGTTTGGGAACAGGCTTCCAGTATAGCATTGATAATGGCGCTCATTGGCAGGATTGTAATGTTTTCCTCACTGTAGCCGCCGGTGGTGTTTCAGGATTAAAGGTTAAGTCACCAGCGGGTTGTATATCTCCTGCTGCCAATTGTAATACCATCTGTGCCAGTGACCCTGTAGCTTGTTCTGTAACAGGTAGAATTGCTGCAAAATCAACCAATACGGCCACTACAGATGCTGCTCCACTGCAGGTAAAAGCCTATCCCAACCCTTTCAATGAGAAGATCAACTTCGTGGTTACTTCTCCTTTGTCAGGTAAAGGAAGCCTCGATGTGTACAATGCGCTGGGTCAGAAGATCAAAACCGTTTACCAGGGCAATATCAACAAAGGAACGCAAAACTTTGAGCTGCACCTTTCACAACGTCAGGTTTCTAACCTGGTGTATGTACTCCGCGTGGGCGGTCAGCAGGTAAGTGGAAAGATCCTCCAGATCAATCAATAGAACTACTCACGATCAGAACACCAACACAGCAAAAAGGTGGCCATCCGGCCACCTTTTTTTAATTAACCACCTATCAAAAACATTCTCAGCAATCATTCTGTTCATACCAGGGCCCGGGGTCCAGGTCGCGATACCGGTTCGGATTTAGCTCCGGATCCTCACCATTGATAGCAATCATGGCAATGTCCAAAAACTCCATACAGGCAATGGTTTCTTTATCATCCATCTCTAAAACAAAATTCATCACCGTATGCAGGTAATCATCATCAGGAGCTCCCTCTTCATCAAAACCTTCAGTATAAAAATGCAGGAGGGTGGACAATTCCGGCAGGCGGGGGTATAAAGCCTGGAAGGTAAATTTGCCCGTCAGCTTCATCTCGGGATAGGTCAGCGCAAAGTCTTCACAAACCCTGGCCAGCTCCTGCCCCAGGTAGGCTGCCTGGTAATAATCAAAAGCCATCTGGTCTGCCCCTAGCTTCTTAAAATCCGCAGGCTTGTCAAGTATGATCATGATCTCTTCCGGGTCTTCCAGCTGCAGGTATTCCAGGATATCAGCTTTGGAATAACCCCTGAATTGGGATATATGGAAAGTTGTCATAGTTGAATAGTAGAGAAAACCAAAAGTAATAAAACCATTGGTAAAATGCTAATTAATTTAGTAATAATTTTAAAATAGTTTTCCCAGGGAATCGCTTTGCCTGGTGGCTCAATTGCCATAGACCAAATGCCAAAAAGGATATTCAAAGATTGATGTATGGAACGCGTGAAGAAGTCGTTCCTGATATATAGGCGTGGCCTTCATTGCTAGTTAAATGCCGTGACAATCTCTATTCACAAACACAATTTTTCTTGCCAGCAAGCTTTTATCCATAAATCTTCCTGAAAAATTATATCAGAGGATTGCAGACTGCAAAGGGATTATACGGTCATGGTTTAATAACTATAAATTATTAAAATCCCTGCACGCCAGCGTTTCCTGCTGCACAGCTCCCTGGCACCAAGCGCCAATGACTTCATAACCCTACAAATACAAATAATGATTACAGAGTTTACTTGCAGAGATGCTTGTTACAATAAAAGTATATGGGGTTATATTTGGAAACTAATCTTATGGATAAACCAGTACACATATTATTTGTAGATGACGACCCCGACGACCTGGAATACTATGGCGATGCTATCAGGAAGCAAAGCCCGGAGATCAACATTGATGAAAGGTATGACGGGGTAAAGGCGCTGGAATACCTGCAGGAGGCCAAGTCCAATGGCAGCCTGCCCTGCCTGATCGTGATGGATTTCAACATGCCCCTGCTCAACGGACGCGAAACCTTTGAACAGATCAAAAAGGATGAAGTGCTGGCGCGTATCCCGATAGTCATATTTTCCACCGCCACCAGTAATATTGATGAGGCTTATTTTAAAGAAATGGGTATCGAGAACTTCAGGAAGCCATCCAATGGGAAAGAGATGGAAAGTATCGCGCAGCGTTTACTGAAATACTGCTAAAAAAGAAAGTTCCCGTTGGGAACTTTATCTCTTTGATCTTTCCATTAATACCTGGATCTTAATTCTTCCACTTTTTTAGTAAAGGCCAGCTTAAAAACATTTCCATAGGGAATTAATCTTCTCCTGGTCAAGAACAAAGCTAAGTAGCCAGAAGATCTGTTGATATGATTTTTATCAGTAAAGTATGTTTACCCGAAATATTTTTACATGCTATTAAACTTTTAAGGGATCTGCTGGTCTGAAGTGGGATTGGTATTTTCATTTTGCCCTATGCAACGGTTCTGCCCGTTTATTATCAATACTTTTTTGATCCTGTAATGGATCAGGTTAACTGGTGAAGCCGGTAGCGCAAGCTGCCGGTTTTATTTTCTTTTATACATCACTGAACGTCCTTCATACCGGCCCGGGAAATGTTCCGGAAGTTTTTGGCGGTTTCAATAATGGCCTGCATGGTATTTTCCTTTTCCACGCAATCATAAGCCCCAAGTGCTTTTATTTCAGCTGTTTTAGCTGGTGTGCAGGAACTGGTGTATATGATCACGGGGATATCCTTAGCGGATTCATTTTGTTTTAAAATGCGTAGCAGGTCAGCAGCATCCAGTCCCGGCAGGGAATAGTCCAGCACGATCAGTGAAGGATAGAGGCCTGGCCCTACCAGTTCCAGGTAATGCAACAGATCCTTTCCTGAATGAAATTTTTTGACCTCGCATACATAATCTATCTCCTGAAATGCCTCATCAATGATCACCCGGTCGTCTGCATCATCATCCACCACCAGGATGGAAAATGTAATTTCCTTTTTCATGGTATTTATTACTGGTTATTATATATGGTTCAATAAGCATACCCGGTAGAAACCATTTATTATGTAATATGTAAGATGTAATATTTAATATTTGGAATAGCCAGGTGGTATGGAATTCAAAAATCGCTGAATCAAAGCCTCGAAATTCGATATGCCCTGTTCTATTGTTCGACATTCCCTTCCTCCTCCCAATCCTATTCAATCCTGCCAATCTTAGTTCTTTTCCTTATCCATAATTGCCGTTCCCGCCTTTTATCGTCTACCGCTTTAAGAAACACCCGGGCTCGACCTTGCCAAATCAGAGGGCTCAAAAAGGGCAGACCCCAGGTGGGTTGGATTTTTCCCTGTCAACTTTTCCCTATCATCCCTCACTTACATTATCAACTTGACAACCCATTCCATAGTGTTTACTTTTACCTCATCATGAACTGGCTGCTGGTTTACGAAATATTTTATGTTACCCTGTTGATACTGGCTTGCATGCGCATTGTGTACGACACCCGCAGCAATACCAAAACACTGGCCTACCTGCTGCTGGTTATCTTCCTGCCCCTGCTGGGCATCTTCATCTATTTCTCCTTTGGCATCAATTACCATAAGCGCAAGATCTACTCCAAAAAACTGGTGCAGGACGACGTCCTGGAAAAAAGCGTCCGGGAGAAGCTCTGGCAGCACTCCCGCCAGATATTTGCAAAGGGTTCACCGGCGCTGAGGGATAATAAGGAACTGGCATATATGCTGGTAAAGGACAGTGGCAGTGCCATCACCACCCACAATGAAGTGAAGATCCTGGTGAATGGAGAAGAAAAATTTCCCGCCGTGCTACAAGCTATGGCCACTGCCAAAGATCATATCCATATTGAGTATTACATCTATGAGGACGACGAGATCGGTAATGCCATTGCAGACATGCTGGAACGCAAGGCAGCAGAAGGAGTGGAAGTACGGTTTATCTATGATGATTTTGGCAGCCGCTCCATCCGCAGGCGATTGGTTAAACGATTACAGAAAGCGGGTGTGAAAGCCTTCCCTTTCTACCGCATTATTTTTATTGCCCTGGCCAACCGTCTCAACTACCGCAACCACCGCAAGATTATCGTCATAGATGGCTGCGTGGCCTTTGTGGGCGGCATTAATGTCAGCGACCGCTATATCAACTGCGGGAAGAAGAACAAGGTCTTCTGGCGCGATACACACCTGCAACTGGAAGGACCAGGTGTACAATACCTGCAATACCTGTTTCTCTGCGACTGGAACTTCTGCGCCAGTGAACACCTGCAACCGACACCGCGTTTTTTTCCGCCCGATGAATCGCTGCCTGTCAAAGGCAATAAGACCGTGCAGGTGGCAGCCAGCGGCCCTGACTCCGATACGCCTACCATGCTGTTCGCCCTTTTGCAGGCCATCTACCTGGCCAGGGAGGAACTGCTGATCACCACCCCGTATTTTATTCCAGGTGAAAGCATCATTGATGCGCTGGTGGTATCTGCCATGGGAGGTGTGAAAGTGCGCTTACTGGTACCCGGTATCTCCGACTCCCTGATTGTGAATGCAGCCGCGCGTTCTTATTACAGCGACCTGCTGGATGCCGGTGTGGAGGTGTACCAGTACCAGAAAGGATTTGTGCATGCCAAGACCCTGGTGGCCGACCGCAAGCTGGCCATTGTAGGCACCGCCAATATGGACAACCGGAGCTTTGAGCTCAATTTTGAAGTGGCAGCATTGGTGTATGATGAAGCTACGGCCCGGGAGCTGGCCACAGTATTTGAAAAGGATATTAGTGATGCCCTGCGCATCGACCCTTACGCCTGGCAAAACCGTCCCTGGTACAAGCAGCTGATGGATAAAACGGCAAGGCTGGTATCACCATTATTATGAAGAAACGAACGCGAGACAAGCGGGATAACACAGTTTGTAGTTTGTGGTTTGTAGTTTGTAGTTTTTTAGTTCAGAGAAACTTTACAGAATTCAATCATTATGCGCAGGAAATGTTTAGCGTTTAATTCCGAGTTATATCCGAAATATATTGGTCTTAAGATTTCAGTTTCATAAGAGCAATTCAAAACTAACTCCATTGAACATGCGAGAAGGCGGCTTCTCTCTTCCTTGAACATTGAAAATTGAGCATTGGGCGTTGAGCATTTCTTATGACCTAAGAAAAAATTGCAAAGAATGGTTACCTCCGACCTAAGCCTTCATCATTCGACATTCCTTGTTCTATTTTTCTGCGGTTCGAATGAATCACCC
>NZ_JCANTR010000029.1:0-38944 GCF_059568575.1 Flavisolibacter ginsengiterrae DSM 18136 | reverse complement strand
TAAATCCGATATCTTATGCCAAGACAAATAAGCTCCATTAAAGCCATAGGCACCGTTGACGGTATTAACTTCTACCAGGAAAAAGGAGATTACCTGGCAAGGGAAAAGCCAGGTGTGGATACCGACCGGTTTTACAGGGATGATGCCTTTGCAGGTTCCAGGGCCAGTTCCGGCCGCTTTGGAAGAGGCAATACCCTTTGGTCGCTGGTGTACCGCTATGTGCTGCCTGGCTGTAAGTGCAGGACCCTTGCCAATCTATGCAGGAAAAAAGGGATAGCTTTTGCCCATGAACGCATAGGGGATGAAGAAGTGTTACGCAGGATATACAGCTTTTTAGACTCCCTCCACTGTATGGCGATAAGTGCAGAAGATTTTGAGTTATGTATACCCATGCTGGTTAAAGAGGCAGATGCCAGGGCTAGCAGTAAACTCAAAAAGCCTGTGAAAGAGAAAAAGGAAAGCGTGACCTTCATTATGAGTGAGCCACCAACAGCAGATGATAAGGAATTACTCACGCATGAAGATTATGACTTTGACTGGAATGTGGTGTTTTCAGGAGCGTTTCCAAAAGACTACGAGATACCGATTGCAATAGCCCTGCGTGTAAAGGAGGGTTTCAGGGGACTAAAAACAGTACTGGTAAAACCAAGGGAAAAGATCGTGGATGAATGGGTAGCTATGGAATGAATTAATATTTATTAAACACAAGAATTAATTTTCTAAATGGATTGCAAGGAATGTTCAGCAATGTCATTAGCTAATATGTCTTTTTTTATACAGAATGCGTAAAAAGGAGGGCAATACGATCAATAACAGGGGAAGGGCTGTAAGAAAACCTCCTATAACGGCAATGGCTAAGGGTTGATGCAATTCTGCACCGGTACCAATGCCTAATGCCAGGGGCATAAGTGCAATGATCGCTCCCAGTGCTGTCATCAGCTTTGGACGTAGCCGGGTAGAAATGGCATATACCACTGAATTGTCCACGCTACCACTTTCCAGCAGGGATTCCCTGAATTGAAGGAAGGTAAAAATGGCATTCTCGCCAATGATACCAACGATCATGATCAGGCCTGTATAACTACCAACGTTCAGTGGGGTGTTAGTAAAGTATAAGGCCAGGTAACTGCCTGAAATGCCCAGTACCGCCAGCAATAGTATCAGTATGGCAACGAAGAAATCCTTGAACAGGAATAAGATCACACCGAAGACCAGCAGGCTGGAAGTGACCAGGATCATGAGCAATTCATGAAAGGATTGCTGCTGCTGCGCATAGGCGCCACCGTATTCTATATGATAACCCTGTGGCAATACTATGTTTGACGATACCCTGGCCTTGATCTCTTTCATGGTGCTTCCCAGGTCACGGTTTTCCAAACGCCCGGTGACCACGCCCATGGATTGCAGGTTTTCCCTTTGGATCTCTGCATCACCACTATTCACCTGCACAGTTGCAAGTGAGGTAATGGGCGTGAGCTTGCCTGAGGGTAGAAATACCTGCAGGTGTTTGATACCTTCCACGCTTTGCGTGTGAGTGCCAGGGTACACCAATTTAACCGGGGAAAGTTGTTGCCTTTCCAGTATGGCACCTGCCTGTGTCCCCTGCAAACCCAATTGCACTTGCGTTTGCAGTGCCTGCGGAGTCAGCCCATACTGGGCCAGCGCTGCAGTGTTGGGAATAATACTTACCGAAGGACCGGATATAACGATGCCGTTGAATACATCGGCAGCCCCATCCACTTTTTCAACGATGTTCCCTACCTGTTCTGAATATTGTTGCAGGCGCTTCACATTGTCTCCATAAATTTTTATTTCAATGGGTTGAACGGATTCCATCAGGTCTCCAAGCATATCACCGATCACCTGGCCGAAGTCAATTTGCAGGGCAGGTTGGGAGCTTTCTATTTGTTTGCGGATATCAGCGATCACTTCTTCGGAGGAACGGCTTCTTTTCTTTTTTAACTGTATCAGGTAATCACCATCATTGGGTTCTGTTATGAAAAAGCCCATCTGCGTACCTGTTCTTCGTGAAAAGGCTTCTACCTCCGGCACTTTATTGATGGTTTTCTCTACCTGGAGTAACATGCGGTCGGTTTCTTCCAGCGAGGTGCCCGGTGGTGATTTGTAATCCAGTACAATACTCCCTTCGTCCATTTCTGGCAGGAAACCTGTTTCCAGGCGCGGTAAAACAAACCAGATGGAGAAGGCCAAAACCGCAATGATCACTAAACTAACATAAGGCTTATGAATAAAATAACCCACCCATTTTTGTTGTTTTACCTCATGGGTTTTTACTTCTTTAGCGTTTGTAACTCCCTTTGGTTTCTCCTTTGTCAAAAAAAGGTATATCACCGGCAGGCAGATCCAGGTGACAAAAAAGGAACATACCAATGCAATGATCATCGTATTGGTCATTACCTTGAAATATGCACCCGCCACACCACTCATTAATTCGAAAGGAATAAAGATCACAATGGTGCTTAGTGAAGATCCGATCATAGCTGGCAGCAAATAATGAATGGCCTTTTGCACCACGCTTGTGGAAGGCTCCTCCGGGTGTTCCTCGTGCGAACGGTGTATCTGCTCTACCACCACTATGGCATCATCGATAATAAGTCCAATAGCTGCAGCAATGGCACCCAGGGTCATAATATTCAGCGTGTAGCCTACAGCATAGATCACAATCAGGGAAAGGCAAATGGTTACAGGTATTGTAATGAGAATGGTGGCACTTGCTTTCAATGAACGTAGGAAGATGATGGCAACTATAATGGCCAGCACAAGGCCAATCCAAAGACTATCGGTAACGCTTTTCACTGAATCATGCACAAAGTCTGCCTGTACATAGTAGGGTTTTATGGTTACACCGTTGGGAAGTATCTTTTTTAATTCCTCCACTTTCTGGTCCATCTCACGGGAAATATCTATAAGGTTGGTATTGGGCTGTTTGATCACCGCTACCAAAACGCCTGGTTTTCCATTGGCGTTGATCTTGGTGTATTCTACACCTTCGGATATCTTCACTGTTGCAATATCCTGCAGCAATACAATTCGTTTGCTGTTATTGGAAACTACCAGTTTTTGTAATTCTTCCAAAGAATGAACGGTGGCATCTGTAACTGTCAGGTAGAGCAGGCGGTAATCAGTCAGGTATCCATTGGACTGGATGAAATTAGTTTGTGTAAGCGTATTGGTTAAAGCTTCGGGCGTTATGCCAAGGGTGCTCATTTTTTGCGCATCCAGCATCAACCAGTATTCTTTTTGTTTTCCCCCACTGATACGTACTTCAGCCACGCCGGGTACCTGGGATAAAAATGGTTTGATGGTGTACAATGCCAGTTGCCGCATATCTATGGGTGTATGGCTGTTGCTGTTAGTTTCCAGGGTGTACCCGATCACAGGCAGAATAGAAGGATTCATTTTTTCAACCGTTATCTGAACATCGGGTGGAAGACTGTTCCGGATCTGGGCAATCCTTGATTCGATGCGTTGCTGACCCAGGTCCACATTGGCATTCCAGCTCATGAATGCAGATATCTCACAGCTTCCCCGGCTGGTAGTGCTGCGCACATCTTCCAGCTCCGGCACCTGCTTGATGGCATTTTCCAGGGGTTGAGTAACGGTGACCATCATCTTGTTTACCGGCTGGAGGCCTGCATCTACGATGATCTTGATCTTTGGAAAGGTTATTTCAGGAAAGAGGGAGGTTTGTAATTTGCCATAAACGAAAGCGCCACCCATAATGATGAGTACAATGATGACAGTGAGGGGATTCTTGTAGGATATAAAAAAGTTTCTCATTCCTGGTTTTTAACGATTTTAACCCTGGCAGTATCTGCTAATCCATAATTCCCTGTTAGAAGTATCTTATCACCTGCTTCAAATACTGGTCGAACAATTTCAACCCTGTCAGTGGTTTCCATTCCTTTTACAATGGGAACCTTAACGGCTGTAACAGAGTCGATCATTTTCATGACCCAAAAATTTGATTGGGCTTCATCGGTGAGTACCGCCTGCTTTGGCAGTGAGGGGGTATTATTCCGCTGCGCTTTTACGATGCGTACTTTGGCGATAAGGTTTTGAGGCAGGGGTTTCGACTGGTTCACCCTTATCAGAACCTGTTGTGTTTGTGAGGCAGAGTCCACATTGGGAAGGATGGAATTGACCACACCATTCACCTGTGTGCCATCAGGCAAGTTCAAATCCAGTTGTTTGCCTGTGGTCACATATTGGCGCAGCTCGTAGGGCAGGTTTAAAACAAAACCGAAGCTCCTGGAATCTGTAAGTACAGCCAGTTGCTCACCGTCCTGTACATAATCTCCTGGCTGGTGGTTTAGTTCCTGAATGTACCCGCTTGCGGCAGCCTTGATACTGATCAGGCCATTAAAATGGAAAGAAGGATCGAGGTCATTGATTGTATTCCCCAATGCTTTGGATTCTTTGGTTTGAAGGGTGAAAGCCAGTTGACCCGCATGCACCATTTCTCCCAGGCGAACCTTCACCGATTTCAGGTAGCCATTGGCAGATGCCTTGATAAAATTGCTTTGAAGGAAGGAGGAAGTGGCATTGAGGTCAACGTAGTCATTGAGTGTTTGGGTAGTAATGGTAGTGACTGTAACAGGTGTTTGTACAGTTTCAGGCGCAACATCTTCATCGCCTGTATCCGCTTTATCCTTGCAGGAAGCTAAGAAGAGAAGAATAACAACGAAGCATATATTTATTCTTTGCATACTATCAAATTAAGGTTTCATATTCCAGTAGTTGACCTGGTTCAGGATCTTCAGCCGGTTGATATTATTTAATGTTAACAGGTTTTGTGCCTGCAAATAATTATTGATGGCCGTTACATAATCTTTCATGGTGATATCGCCTGTTTGTAGAAGCTTCCCATTCGCAACAATCAGTGTATGTGCATAGCCGATCTGCTTATTTATTTTTTCAACCATAAGATCAATGGAAAGCAATTGCTGTTTTAATTGCAGTAACTGCATATTATGCTGGTTCACGTAAAACTCCCTGTTACTTTGCCTTGTTCTTTCCTGAATATCAATGCGTGCCAGCTTCATTTGCTTCTGCCGCCCATCGTAAATAGGAATGGTTAAGCTGACACCGGCGCTGACCCCAAAGTTTTTATAGGGTGTGTTTTGTAAACTGGAATTATATCCCGCATCGGTATAGGCGCCAACCTTTGGCTTATATTCAAAATTAATCAGGTCTTTCTCGTTCGCTAACCGTAAACTGTCGGTTATGAACTGGTTATAAAAAACAGTGTTGTAAAAGTCCAGCCTTAATGAGTCCGTAAGCGCAGGTTTTTCAATTCTTTCCAGGGTGGTATCCACCAGCCCTGACAGGTAATTCAGTGTAAGGAAATCGTTGTTGTATTGTATTTGTGCCTGCAGCCAGGTCAATTCCTGTTGCTGCATCGTAACATAGAATGTCAGGTAATCCGTTTGTTTGTAAACATTGGACTGGGTTAGTTTCTTTAGTGCCTGTTCTTCTCTTTGCATCAGGTCATACACTTCCCGGTTAAAATCCATGGCTAAGAGATCGCCATAGGCAGTAATGTATTGCTCTGTAATGGTTCTTGCAAGGTCCTGTTGTGATAAGGCAATGGTATCCAACAGGGATCTGCGCTGCAGGGCAATGGTCCTGTATTGTGCGCTGATCTGTCCGCGGGATAAATAATTGCGGCTGGCCTGGATCAGGCCGGATATGTTGGCCCTGTTGGTAATGGCTTCATCATAGCCCCAACCATTAATGATGGGAGCATAGCTGTTGGTACTGAGGAAGTTGAGCTGGGGTCCCAGGGAAGCTTTTAATAGCTGGCTGTCAATTTGTAATGAAAGTACCTGGTTTTGAAAATCTTTCAGTCCAGGGCTGTTTTGTTTGGCATGTTGAAGGAAGTAATCTAATGTATGAGGCTGGGCATAGCCTGCTTTGCAAAATATAACCAGTAGTAAAATATACCAATACCTCATTCTTTATATCGTTAATTATAAGTCAATCCCCGTTCTGTACTATTTATATATTTTCTATTGCTATAAAATTATTCAAATGCTCCTTTTATACAACATGCATAATCAACAGATCTTTAGGCGCGCAGTTGATAATCCATCTTCTGACAGTTCAATTATTATTCCATAGGTTAATCTTTTAAATGCGATTCATTTGTCGCTCCATTTCAATAATTTCTTTAGGCTCCCATAAACTTATCCCAGGGATCTTGATAAATTCTATAGTGACCGGTTATTTACTATACATCCCTTTATTCGGTAGGTGCATTCAAACCCCCGGGAATTTCATCTTTTTCTTTTTTAAATTCCAGTTTTCCAAACTTCCAGGTGAAATTGACACCAAAAGACCTGAAGGGAATTCTACGGTTACTGTATAATGAAAAATTGGGCCCCTTTACTTCTGTTTGCTGATTAACATATTCATTGAAAGGATTGGTAGCCGTAAGAGCCAGGCTACCTTTTTTATTCCAGAATTGTTTTCGAAATGCAAAACTATAGGTCACGAAAGAAGGATAACGACCCTGCACCTCATTGCGGGGGGAATTGAAATTTCCAAAAAACTCTCCCATCCATGTGGTATTGAACTGGTAAGTGAGGTTGATATTCATCCGGTAATTAAAGCTGTATGCATCAAAACCTGGCTGAACTACATTAATAATATGCCTGTGAAAAAAGAACAGGTTGCTCCTGAGTGTGAATTTATTGGAGTAATGAATGTCCCCAAACAAATTAAGTCCTGTATTTTTTTCCATACCAACGTTCTCTCTTGAACTGACAGAGACATTGGAAAAAGTGGAATCTCCAATAACCAGGACAGGATAATACATAATATAAGGCTGTATATCATGATTATTGGCCCTGTAAAACAAATTGGCCATGAAAGATCCTACAGATCCAAGGTCAATGGAATATCCTAACTCATACCGGTTGCCGATCTCAGGCTTTAAATATGGGTTGCCTGCAGAAATGTTTTTTGGATCAGCCGTATTGATAAAAGGGTTGAGGTCACCATAATCAGGTCTTTCTATTCTTTTTGAATAACTGAGTTTTAATGTGTGCCTATCGCCTATTTTTTTAGAAAAGTATATGGATGGAACCAGTGTGTTGTATCCAGGAGTGGGGATTTGCCGTTGTGCATTAGAATAAAATGAGTTTATTTCCGTCCTATCATAACGGGCTCCCATCTTGGCATCGAATAGCGATCCTACCGGTAATTTTATTTCAGAGTAGAATGCATAAACTTTTTGATGGTAATCAAGGTTGTTCGATAAAGCCTTATTTAGAGTATAGGATTTTAAATTTGGAACCAGGCTCCATATATCAGCCTGGCTGGAAATATCCAATAAACTGAATTTGCCTCCCAGTCCCAATTGAATTTCCTTTTGCAATGGTTGTGTATAATTCAATTCCAACTCTGTTTCATTTTCCTTTCCCGGGTTTTTATTATTGATGCCATAGTATAAGGAATCAATGGGCAATAGTATTTGATTGTTCTCAGCCGTTGATTTGCTGTGATTAATGCTGGATGTGATGGAAATTTCTAATTCCTGGTCCTCTTTGTTAAACGTTCTTTTATAATTGAATCCAGCGTCTATATTATGGGCTTTATAAGTGTTTGAGCTATTACTTAAAGAATTTACATCAGAAAGCAATGATTGGTCTGCAGACCAGTTCTTTTGATGTTGAAAAACAGTGCCATTACCAGTATAACCAAATTGATTATAGCTGACAGAACCTGAATAATTATTTTTCTCTTTTACCGTCCAATCAAAGCCCAAACCAGTTTGAATTGCCTGTCTTCTAAAACGGCTTGAACCATCCTGCTGGTATAAGGTGGATGTATGTTGAACTGAATCCGATGAATTGCGTTTGGATGTGTAAGGGGTGGTTGCATAAGGCCTGATATTTCCGCTCACATATGCATTGAATCCAAAGTTGTTTTTGCGGGCATTGAAATTAAAAGACCCATTATCTGTGCGGGTGCCACTGGCCAGTGAAATCGTACTATTTGTGCCATGGGCTGTATTCTTTTTTAAAATAATATTAATTATACCTCCCAACCCTTGTGCATCATACCGGGCACCAGGATTTGTAATGACCTCAATGCTTTTGATCTGGCTGGCAGGTATGCTTTGCAACACGTCAGCTATGTTACTGCCAAACATTGAAGATGGCTTGCCGTTGATCAGGAATCGAATACCTGAACTACCAGACAGCTCTACATTGCCATTCACATCTACGGAAACCATGGGAACTTTTCTTAAAATATCCGTTGCGACACCTGATTGTGAGGTGATATCCTTCTCTGCATTATAAACCATTTTATCGATCTTGTTTTCCACCAATCTTCCCTGGGACACTACTGTAATGTTCTGAAGTGAGATGAGTTTTTTTGTTAAGGGAACATTTTTGAGATCGATGATACTGTTTTTTGCTATTACGATTGAAGGAATAATGTATGTATTATATCCTATAGATTCCACCATTAAACGGTAATTACCCACAGGGATATCGTTTAGGATAAATATTCCGGCGTTGTCAGAAGTGGAGCCCGAAAAAGGTAATTGGCTTGCGGTAGTATAGATCGTGATAGTTGCATATTCGAGTGGTAAATGCGATACGGAATCTATGATCTTCCCCGAAAGTATAGCATTACCAGCTTTTTTGGGCTGGGCGTAAACTGAGTGAACAAACAGTAAAATCAAAAAATACAGTATAATGGGTCTTTTCACATTTCTTATTTAAGCTGGGCAAAAATAGTTGTCAATTCTGTGGGAAATCTGATGAGGTAAAAGGTTGTTGCAACCGCAATTTATCATCACAGTTAACTAAAATGCCTTCAGCATGCTGAAGGCATTAACAGGGTAGGGAGTAAATACAGGCATTAATTTCTCTTTACCTGTTCAAAAGACATACCCCGTAAGTGTAAATACAGATCAATAGGCTCAAATCTGGAGGAAATCTGAAGTGGGGAAGAAAATATTCATATTTTTTATAAAAGTGAGTTTTTATTTATTATCAGATGGTCGCTGTGCCATCACCGGGGTTCCGGATAGCTATACCGCTCATGTTATTTTCTTGTATGATACAAAAGGCTTGAAACAGATGCCGCCAGTAATGAATAACAAAATGAAATAGCTCTTTCGGGTTATAGCGAAGGACATCTAAAGCCTAATACCTGGATCCTTTCGGGGTTTCCAGGTAGTGATTTCTTTTCCGGTAATCAGGCTCACAATAAGATAAAAAATGGAAAAAAAACTGGATTGGAAAATAGAAGGCATAACCTACAAGGATGCCCATAACTTTTTCTGTCCTGCGAAAAATCAAAGGATGTCCCCATCAACTAAATGAATATTTAACCTGGATATTTAGTTACGTCAACGCAAGGTTTGCCGAGGTAAAATAGAAATCTTCAGGATTTCACCAGATTGGTTACAGATATTAGCAAATAAATAAATTTTATGAAAGCAAAAATCATTTTATTGTTAGGTTCAGTTGTGGCATTCTCCTGTGCTTTACATGCCCAGGATGTAAAAAGCTCAGAAGTACCTGTTGTAGTAAAAACAGCACTTCAACATAAATATCCGAAAGCAACTAAAGTAAGTTGGGAAAAAGAAAAGGGAAATTACGAAGCCAATTGGGGAGGAAAAGGAGGGGAAGATAATTCTGTTCAGTTCACAGCTGCCGGAGAATTCATAGAAATTGTAAATGCCATCCCTGTAAGCCATTTGCCTAAGAATGCAATTAGCTACATAAAATCTCATTATAAGGGTGGGAAAATCTCAGAAGCAGGAAAAATTACAGATGCCAATGGCAAGATATCTTACGAGGCTGAAGTGAAGAGGAAAGACCTGGTATTTGATGAACAAGGCAACTTTATTAAAGCGGAGGATTAAGCACCCGGTTCATTGCATATTTTACAAGACCGCATAGTCTGTGGTCTTGTAAAATACCTGCACTTGTCTTAAAGAATGTGGGATATTTTGCAGCTTTGGAACCATTAGTAAGTCAAATTAATAATAATTACTCAGGGATTCCTTTACATTTCAGTATTAGTCAAGCCAGTGATTATTGATTATTGTTTTGCTAGTATTGTACATGAAATCATTGCAGGATAAAGAAATCGTGAGGTACTGAGCGATGCCAAAATCATTATAAATCCTTGAAATGAAAATCTTGATCGTTGAGGATGAAAAGGAATTGTCACAGAGCATCTGTGCCTACCTGAATAATGAGCAATATTTTTGTGAATCGGCCTATGATTACAATGCGGCCCTTGAAAAAATCCTGCTTTATGATTATGCCTGCGTGATATTGGATATCTCTCTTCCAGGAGGCAATGGAATGGATTTATTACAACAATTAAGGTCAATAGATAAGATGGATGGGGTGATCATTGTCTCGGCGCGAAATTCAATTGATGATAAAGTAAAGGGCTTATTGGCCGGAGCAGATGATTACATGACAAAACCATTTCATTTGCCAGAATTGGGTGCAAGGGTTTCAGCCATCATTCGCCGTAAATCTTTCGATGGTAAAAACCTCCTGCGTTTTGATAACCTTGAACTTGACCTGCATGAGAAGGTGTTGAAAGTGAACAATACAACGGTGGAACTGACAAAAAAGGAATACGAACTCCTATTGTATTTTATAAGCAATAAAAACCGGGTGATTGCCAAAAATGCTATAGCTATCCATTTGTGGGGAGATAATTTTGATATTTCGGATAACTATGATTTCATCTATACCCATATTAAAAACCTGCGGAGAAAGCTGGTACAGGCAGGTGCTTTGGATTATATAAAGTCGGTCTATGGCATGGGATATAAATTTTCAATCTCGTGAAGCTGTTTACACGATATAGCCGGGCTTCCTTAACGGCAAATATTATTATTTTCCTGGTCGCCAGCCTGGCTTTTTACTTTGCCCTCCGTTTTATACTTATTAAGCAAATAGATGAGGATCTTCAAATCGAACATGATGAGATCGTAGATTATGTACAAAAGCATGACCAGTTACCAGAAAGCTTTTCTGTTTCGGACCAGGTAATTTTATTTACACCTGCCAAAGAGGAAGTTCATCCCGGTTATTCCTGGGTTGCCTTACAACAAAAGAACGATGAAGAACCTGAAGAATTCAGGAGATTGTTATTCCAGGTTAATGCGGGAGGTAACAGATATATGGCAGAGGTCTCAAAATCTTTTGAAGGATCCAATAGTCTTATGCGTTCGATATTATTCATTACTGTAAGTGCTATTCTTGTCATTTTAATCGTATCGGTTATTCTTAACCGCTTTTTACTAAAGAAGCTTTGGAAACCTTTTTATCTTACACTGGATGCTGTGAGGAATTTTCATATTGGTAAAGAAGATCCGATGATGTTTCCTTCGACAGACATTGAAGAGTTCCAGCTCATGAATGAAACCCTTAAAGAAACCACACAAAGTTCACGTATTGAGTATTTGTCACTAAAGACATTTAGTGAAAATGCTTCCCACGAAATACAAACGCCCATTGCCGTGATTCGTTCAAAATTGGATTTGCTGATACAAGATGAACAACTTACGGAAGGGCAGGGATCCCTGGTTCAAAGTGCCTACAATTCGATTGATAAACTTAGTCGTTTGAACCGGTCGCTTTTATTATTGGCCAAGATAGAAAACAACCAATTTGATAACAGGGAAGAAGTTTTTCTATATGATAAAGTAAAAGAAAAGATCCTTGATTTCCAGGATTTGTGGCAATCAAGGTCTATTGCTGTTGATATTTCATTGAAAGAAAGCGTTGTTAAAATGAACCAGGAGTTGGCAGACATTTTACTCAATAATTTATTCAGCAATGCTACAGGACATAATTACAATGGTGGGAACATCAGTGTGAACCTGGCCCCGGGATCATTAACGATCAGCAATACCAGCAAGGATCCCATGCTTGATCCTAAAAAACTGTTTCAACGGTTTTATAAACCTTCTTTTGATAGCCAACAAAATGGCCTTGGACTATCCATCATTAAACAAATAGCTGATGCCTCGGATATTTTGTTAGACTACAGGTATATCAATCAACATCATCATTTCACCCTGAAATGGAAAAATAACCTTGTTTAATACCGGGTTCTTTGCCTGTTAAATAATTTCCTATGATACCTGAAAAGGAAGAGTAAAGTCTGTGAGCAATTACTATGCTTATGGAATTCTTTTTGCTAAATCCTCAGTCCCTAATAGTTGCTTGAGATACAACTTTATTATAAATCATTGCGGCCTACAAATGCTCTTCGTAACAAGGCCATGACAAGGGTGAACAGTGCTGAACCGATAATTGCCCATATTATAGGGAATGGCCTGCCTTCTATTGATATCTCCCATATTTTAGGTAATCCGAATTTGCCAGCTATCCAAAGGCCGATATACGCCCCAATAAAGCCCACTACAATGGAAACAAGGCAGCCACCCAGGTCGTAACCAGCTAATGATTGTCCTATTGCGCCACAGATGGCAGCAATGATCAGCAGAATAAGAAAGCCAAATAATGTCATAGATTAAATTTAATTAAAAAAACGCAGGCCTGCCTTTCCCGGAGGACTGTATTTGACAGGATGGTTAAAGAAATGCAGAATGATCTATAAAGCCAGGGATTTCACTATTCACAATCATGGTTTTAGATGCCCGTGATCAGTGTTTAAAAGAAATTGCCAGTTTACTTTTAATCAAAACCTGTTCATGAAAAAGTTAGTATTCATCAGTTGCCTGTTGGCTATAGTATCGATTTTAGCCTGCAACCAGGGCAATAGGAAAAATAAAATTGCCACATCTTTCGGCAGTTATACCGAAGACTCTGTTCAAAAGCTGGCACATGCTTTCTTTCAAGCCGTTCCGACAATGGCGGATAATAAAGACAATGCCATTACGGAAGCGAAAGTAAGACTGGGTAAGATGTTATTTTATGATACGCGCCTTTCGGCTAAAGGAAATAATAGTTGCAATTCCTGCCACAGCCTCCAAAGCTTTGGCGTGGATAACCAATCCACATCAATAGGAGATAAGGGTAAAAGGGGTACAAGGAATTCGCCTACAGTATTTAATGCCGCTCTTCATAGTATGCAATTTTGGGATGGAAGGGCTAAGGATGTGGAAGAACAGGCAGGTATGCCTATTCTAAACCCGGTAGAAATGGGTATGCCACACAGGGATGTTTTAATTCGACGCCTGGCCGCTATCAATACCTATAAGGAAATGTTCGCCGCAGCGTTCCCGGAAACTAAAAAACCTGTGACGTACAATAACTTACAGAACGCCATTGCAGCTTTTGAACGGACACTGATCACCCCTTCAAGATTTGACAAATACCTGCAGGGTGAAGTCACTGCTCTTACAACCGAAGAAAAAGCCGGAATGGTAACATTCATCCGTTCAGGCTGTACCAATTGCCATAAAGGTGTGGGCGTGGGTGGAGATATGCTGCAACGCTTTGGGCTTGTAGCCGATTATCGTCCATTTACAGGCAGTAAGATCAATGATGTAGGGAGAATGTCTGTTACAAAGAATATTTCAGATAAAGATGTTTTCAAGGTGCCTGGGTTACGTAATATCATTGGAACCTATCCTTATTTTCATGATGGCAGCATTGTGAAACTGGATTCCGCAGTCAGGATAATGGGTAAAATTCAATTAAACAAGGATTTAAAAACGGATCAGGTGGAACAGATCATAGCTTTTCTGAGCAGCCTTACAGGAGATGTCAGGCCAAGTGCTAAAAATATACCAACTGACCTGGTTCAGAATTAAGGTTGGCCCATTAACTATGTTAGTTGCCATAAAAAGTAAGTAAATTTAGTTTCACCTTTTAAATTTTATTATGGGAAAATTTATAACAAAAACCGGGGCTGATGGCCAATTCTATTTTAATTTGAAAGCAGACAATGGCCAGGTGATCTTATCCAGCGAAGGATATACTACAGCCGCAGCAAGGCAAAACGGTATAGAATCCGTTAAAAGTAATGCTGGTAATGATAACCGTTACGAAAGATTGACAGCTTCCAATGGAAAGCATTATTTTAATTTGAAAGCCGGGAACGGACAGGTTATAGGAAAAGGCCAGATGTATGATTCAGCAGCAGGAAGAGATGGAGGCATTGAGTCCGTAAAGACAAATGCTCCAATAGCCAATGTAGTGGATGAATTGCCTGCATAAGAAACCTTTCTATGGGCATTAGTTTTTGGTAGTCCTGACCGCCAGGTTTTATAATACTTTCAACACGGAATTCCTATAAAGCTTTCCTATGGGAATTTCTGTTTTATTGATCTCAATGATCTCGTTGGTGAAGGTGTTGATATGATGAATAGCAACAATAAAAGATCGGTGGGTGCGAATAAAGGTTTTCTCCGGTAACATAGCCTCCACTGAGGCCAGCGATTGTTTGGTTACAATAGTGCTGTGCGTTGTACATACTTTTACATAGTCTTTCATGCTCTCTATGTACAATATATCGTTCAGTAAAACTTTCACCATTTTCCTATCGGCACGGAAGTATACAAAAGATTCTGTATTATTTTTTTCTTCAATCGGTTGAATTTTTTCTTCTGACACCAGGGTTGGTTGTTTGGGGAAGGCCTTGGTGACCGCCTTGATAAACCTGTCGAACCGGATCGGTTTCATAAGGTAATCTGCAATGTCCAGTTCATAACCTTCTACTGCATATTCGGCGAAGGCAGTAGTAAATATTATTTTGGGCTGAATGCTTAATGTCCTGAGAAAATCAATTCCATTGAGCTGGGGCATTCTTATATCCAGGAATAACAAATCTACATGTTGCTGTTGCAACATGCCAATTGCCTGAATGGCATTGCTGCATTCCCCGGTAAGCTGCAGCATAGGCAGCTGTTCCACATAGCGCTTCAGCACTTCCCGTGCCGGTGGTTCATCATCTATAATCAAACATTTTATTGCCATAGTTTTATCAGGCATGCGCTGTCATTAATATTGGTTCCTGCGGCAGGATGCTAACATCTTTTCTTTGTTCCAATTCCAGTTTTAGGTTAACGATAAATACTTCGTCCTCATTATTGATCACTAATTCATATTTGCCCGGGTACAGGAGTTCCAGTCTCCTGCGTGCATTTTCAATTCCAATACCAGCAGCATGCAATGTATTGGTTGTTGGAGGTTTGCTATTCAGAAGTTTCATTGTCATATGTTTCCCTTCCAGCAGCACAGTGAAACTTAGCCAGGGATGTTCCAGCATATTGCTTAACCCATGTTTGAAACAATTCTCCACAAAGGGTATGATCAATAGGGGTGATATAAATGTGTTGCATGTTTGTTCTCCTGGCAATTCAATATGCAGGTCCAGTTGGTTGCCATAGCGTATTTGTTCCAGGTTGATGTATTCCCTGATCATGGTTAGTTCTTTGCTAAGGGGGACAAGCGGCTGATTGCATTCATACAACATATAACGGATAATATCGGATAGCCCCATAACCAGCTTTGAGGCTGTGGCAGAAGTATTTTGTGTATACGAGTAAATATTATTGAGTGTATTAAAAAGAAAGTGGGGATGCACCTGCGCTTTCAGCACTTGTAGCTGTGATTGAATGTTTTCCTTTTGAAGTTGCAGGTTTCTTTGTCCTTCGGTGTACCAGTGTTTCATTATTTTGATGGCTGCCGCCATACCCCCGATTGAAATGCCACCACGCAATCCTGCCATCAGGGAAAAGAAGAAAGAATTGTTATTGATTATTGCACATGCAGCAATAGCAGATGGAGATAAGAAAAAAGCACGCACCGGATTAATGACATATAATGAAGTAAAAGCTGATAAAGCGGCTGAGGATAAAATCACCAATATGATCCAAATAGCCGAAAGCACATATTTGTGTTGTAAAATATAATACGGTATAACGTAATACATCAACGAATAAGAAAGAAAAATATGGGAAGGCATGTACAGGATAGAATCTATAAATGAGGAAGGTAGCCTGTCCATGAAACTGTATTCCGGTGTATGAACGAAACCGTATAAAAATGTCTGGAATAAACACCAGGATGTCCAAAAGTATAAATGCCTTTGGATCCTGTATTTCGGTTCATTGGAAAAGATAAAAGGATGCTCTGTCATAATGATCCACTCTTCTAAAGTTACAATTCATCAATGGTTAATTACAGCCGAATGGGTAATAATAGCGTAACAGGCGGTATTTATCGACAAAGTTCCTTTGTCGACGATTGGAAATGCCCGCCACTAATGAAATAGTGGCAGGCATTGTTTGGGATAATTAATGGCTTTTGAATGTGTTGGCAACCAGTAACCTGTTTTCACCAGGTGATTGCTTTGCATTCCAGGCCACAACAGATGCCTCGAGGATCTTTCTTAATCCCATTAGCGTCTTTCTTTTTTTAATATTGATCCTTACACCATCCAGTTTTTCTTTATAGATCACCTGGTTGTCGTTGTTATAGAAATAGACAATGGAGCTTAATGGAGTTTTGTTATTGGATTCCACCACCCAATAGCCATTGGGAGAAACCCATTTGGGGGTGAACTCTTTTTCTTCCTGTGCGGAGCAGTTCATTGAAAAGGCTGTTAAGGCGGAGGTGCATACTAAGATGAAGATATACTTTCTCATGGTCTCGTTTTTTATTGATTTATTGATCGATGTTGTAAAACTAGAATCAATAGAGAGTGAAAATGTTGATAATAGATGAGAGTGCAGGATGGGTATATAGACAGAATGAAAGTAGAGACCAGGAGGTTACGCGATAGATGAAATGATTTAGTCTATTTCGTGAATTATATGGTAGATATGTTTACCTGTAAATGAATTTTACAAGGAGAACAAATTCTATTGCGTAGGTTGCCTGGTTACTTAATTAGTATAAAACCTGTTCATCTGTATAATAGGTATTCAACATTCCCCTTTCAGCAATTTTAATTGGTGCACCTGTGGGGCTTTTATCTTTTTTCTTTGTGTGTATATCCAGGAAATCCCTTATCTCACCATGTACCAGGCCGGGATGGTTTTTAAATATTTTGTTGGTTGCGTTCCTCAACACCTTTTTGATATTTTTTGCCAGTTCACTGATTTTTTCATCGGGGATGGCCTCAGCCTTTGAAAAGGGAGAAATACCTGTTTGCCATAGTATCTCATCTGAATAAGCGTTGCCGATTCCCCTTATAACATTTTGATCGAGCAGTATATTTTTAATGGCCGCTTTCCTGTTTAACGCTTTTTTCAAATACCTGTAGTTCAATTTAGAATCCAGCGCATCTATCCCATTTTTATCTTCCGGGTTTAATTTTATGAAAGCAGCTTTAAACCGGTCGGTAAGTGCCAGGTTGTTTCCGTCCTGGAAGTACAATTCCACTTTAGTTGATTTTCTGTCATTCTTTTCCTGGAAAGGAATTAAGTCACCCGTAAGCATCAGGTGAAGACCAAGTACCTTTCCATTGGAAAACAGGAAGCGCATTTCTTTTCCCGAACGGTACACATCTTTTAGCTTTTGTCCTTCCAGGGCTTTGGACAATTCCTTTTGTGAATCACTGATATTCTTGTTATTGACAATTTTGATCTTTGACAAGGTCCTTCCGCCAAACATCTTTTTCAGGTTCCTTGTAAACACTTCTATATCTGGTAATTCGGGCATAAGTAGTATTCAAACATATTTTTAGTTTCAAAGGCCGTTCCCTGTGTTTAATTATAGCGCGAATAAGTTGCACCAATTATGAACAATTTAATTCACAGGGGAGGGTTTTCATTTTAAAGGAAATGTGCGTATGAGTAAAATGTCAAATTAGCCAAACCGCAACCTTTAATTCATATTCTATATTTTTTGTATCCTCGTGTAAGAATTTTTATGAATTTGCTTCATAAGGTATTAATATACTGGCAATTGGAGTTAATTAAAAATGATTTTTTATTTTTAATTTTTCAAACCAGTTTATCCCAATCCATATTTAAATAATGCTTAATCAAACCACAAAGGCTGAGGAAAATCATGTCATTACAGAAAGTGAAATAAGCCTTTTTGAAGGGATCCCTGGTAATAATGTTTTGATCCTGAATGATCCTCCACATTTCACCATTTTGGGAGTAACCGAAAATTACTTAATTGATACCGGCAAACGCAGGGACCAGCTTCTTGGAAAAGGATTGTTTGAAGTCTTTCCGTCTAATCCCAATGACCCCAACGATACAGGTGAAAATGATTTGCGCTTTTCTTTTTCTGAAGTAATCAACCACAAAAAAATACATCATTTGCCTACCCAGCGGTATGATGTTGCCAACTCCGAGGGAAGTTATGAAGAAAGGTATTGGAATACCAGCAATACCCCCATCCTTGATAAAAGTGGGGAGGTCAGGTATATCATTCATAGTGCAGTGGAGATTACTTACCAGGTAAAAGCGCAGCAAAGAGAAGACCGTATTAAACTTTTAGAGCAGGCGCATAATCTGTTTATGCAGGCGCCTATTGCTATTGCTATCCTGACGGGTGAAGAATTCGTCATTGAGCTGGCCAATGAACCCATAATGGAGGCCTGGGGTAAAGGATTTGATATTATAGGCAAGCCTATTGTGCATGTTTTGCCTGAGATCGAAAGCCAGGGGTTCATAGATTTGATGAAAAAGGTTGTTGCTACGGAGAAGCCTTTTCATGCTTATGAAATGCCAGCTACTTTATTGAGAAACGGGAAAGTAGAAATTGTCTATTTCAATTTTGTATATCAACCTTATTATGTAAAAGAAAAGGATGCGCCTATAGGCATTATCATCTTCGCCAATGACGTGAGCGAACAGGTACATTCAAAAAGTAAAGTAGAAGAAAGCGCTCAACGTGTACGCAGCCTCGTGGAAAGTGCACCATTCCCTATTGGTGTATATGTTGGAAGGGAAATGCGTATTGAACTTGCCAATCAAACAATCATTGATATTTACGGGAAAGGGCCTGATGTTATTGGTAAGCGATACACGGAAATTCTTCCCGAGTTAGACAACCAGGAAATATTTAAGCAACTGGATGATGTTTTTACCACTGGAATACCCTTTCATGCAAGGAACCAACGGGTAGATATCGAGCACAATGGGAAATTGGAAACCTATTATTTTAACTATGATTTCACGCCACTTTTTGATGCAGCAGGCAAAGTATATGGCGTGATGAACACCGCAGCGGAAGTGACAGACCTTGTACTTGCAAAGCAGTTAATAGAAAAAAACGAATCCAATCTTCGCAATATCATTTTGCAGGCGCCGGTAGCCATGTGCATTTTCAGGGGCCGGAATTTTATCATTGAGCTTGCCAATCATCATATGTTTCGTTTTTGGGGGAAAAGCGAAGAAGAGGTAATGCACAAAGCTGTTTTTGAAGCACTGCCTGAAGCTAAGGACCAGGGATATGAAGAACTTATGCTAAGAGTGCTGGAAACAGGACAAGCTTTTGCAGCTAATGAACAGCCGGTTAGGCTTCCCAGGGATGGTGTGGTCAAAACCGTGTATATCAACTTTGCGTACGAACCCATAAGGGAAAGCGATGACACTATTTCCGGTATCATTGCAATGGCAATAGATGTAACAGCACAGGTTGAGGCACGGAAAAAAATAGAAGAAAGCGAACAGGAATTACAGGTTCGTGTGAAAGAACGTACCCGGGAACTGGAGTCACAAAAAAACCTGCTCAATAATATACTCGTCAATTCTTCAAACGGCATTTCTGTAACTGAAATGATACGGGATCAAAATGGATCTGTCATTGATGCTACAACCATTATGGCCAATGAAGCCGCAGTAAAATTCACCGGGCTGCCTAAAGATATTTACCTGTCCAAAACGGCCACCGAATTGGATCCTGACATTTTGGATTCGCCGTATGGCCAAATGTGCCTGAATACATTGCGGACAGGAGAAGCAGGTGTAATACAATATTTTCTTGAAATTACCGGCAGGTGGCTGGAACTGACCATTTCCAGGATGGACGATGATCACCTCATTCACATTTTTACTGACGTAACCCCAATTAAAGAATCACAGCTTCAATTAGAAAGGACGGTGGAGGAACTACGGCGTTCCAATCAAAACCTTGAAGAATTTGCTTACGCTGCCTCTCATGATTTAAAAGAGCCCATTCGTAAAATTCACTTTTTCAGTGACCGATTAAAAGAGAGCCTGAAAACGAAACTGACAGACAATGAACAAAGTTATTTTGATCGCATGGAAATCGCTTCCAAACGAATGGGCTCGCTCATTGATGATTTACTTTCCTATTCCCAGGTGAGCCTGCGGCCAAAACATTTTGAAGATGTGGATCTAGATCAGTTGATCACCCTTGTGCTTAATGATCTTGACCTGGAGATAGACCAAAAGGATGCAAAGATTAAGGTGGGTAATTTGCCCGTTGTTTCTGGTCACCACCGGCAATTGCAGCAGGTATTTCAAAATTTACTATCCAATGCACTTAAATATAATAAACCTGGGATTCCACCAGTCATTGAAATAACCTGTGTAAGAGTGAAGGGTAGGGAAAACCCCTTAACGATTTTTAATGAAGAAAAAGAGAAAGCATTCTGGTTGATCCGGGTGTCAGATAATGGAATAGGTTTTGAACAACGGGATGCAGAAAGAATTTTTAATGTCTTTACCCGCCTGCACGGCAATGCAGAGTACAGGGGAACGGGCGTAGGCCTATCAATAGTGAGAAAAGTTATTGAAAATCATAACGGTCATATCATAGCAAAGGGATTGCCAGGAGAAGGTTCGGTTTTTGAAATTTATCTGCCTGCTGATAAATAAAAAAGTTTTCTATACAAGACGCAAGGGTATTCGTATTGGTACTGGTATAGTTTCAATTGATTGTTGCAAAACGGAAGTACATAGATGTTTAAAACCTAGTATTTTTTGGGAATCGGGGTGCTGAAAAAGAATCGACTTTGCATCATCTGCCAAATAAAGCCGGGCAATTAAAAACAATGAACCTAAATTAATAAATTAAGCAGAAGTTGCTGACGATATTCAAATATCACTACATCGGCAAGATGGTATATTAAGGGCATGCTATCGACAAACCATCTATCAGATATTATATTATATAACTAATTTCATTCCATGCGAATACGCTTTTTCTTTTTACTTTCCTATTTTTTGATCAGTCAATTAGCTTCTGCGCAATCCCATGAAGTTTCCCTGATTAGAAATTACGTAACTAAAAATGCCGGGAATATTATCGATGAATTTGCGGAACTTCTTTCTTTGCCCAATGTAGTTGCAGAACCCGAAGGCCAACAAAAGACAGCCGCATTCATTATGACAATGATGAGCAAACGCGGGATTCAAAAAGTAAGACTGCTAAAAGCATCTACACCAGGCATACCGCCGGCGGTTTATGGCGAGGTAATGACTCCAGGCGCCAGGCAGACCCTTATTTTTTATGCGCATTATGATGGTCAGCCTGTTAATCCCGCTCAATGGGCAAAAGGGCTTTACCCTTTTCGGCCGCAATTATTTTCTAATGCCATTGAAGAAGGTGGAGCGAACATTCCCTTTCCAGCAGACGGCAGTTATCAAAACGAATGGAGGATCTATGCCCGCAGTGCTTCTGATGACAAGGCTGGTGTAGATGCCATATTGAATGCTTATGATGCTATTCGAAAAACCGGGCTAGCTCCTGAATGTAATCTTAAGTTTTTCTTCGAGGGTGAAGAAGAAGCCGGCTCTCCGCATCTTAATGAAATACTGGAAAACTACCGGTCCTTATTCCAATCGGACCTGTGGATCATCTGTGACGGTCCGGTTCATCAATCCGGGAAAAAACAAATTGTATTTGGTGTTCGTGGCGATACGCATCTTGATATTACGGTGTATGCTTCAAAGCGGCCTTTACATAGCGGCCATTACGGCAACTGGGCTCCCAACCCTGCACTAATGTTGGCAAAGTTGTTAGCTTCTATGAAAGACGACAACGGTAGAGTGACCATAAAAGGGTTTTATGACGAGGTAACGCCTTTAACCCCTTTTGAAAAAAAAGCATTGGGCGAAGTACCGGCAGTAGATGATCAAATGAAAAAAGAGCTGGGAATAAATGCCCCTGAAATGCAGGGAGTGAAACTAAATGAAGCTATCAATATGCCTTCATTGAATATTAATGGCATGCAAAGTGGCAATGTGGGTAAGCTGTCTTCCAACCAAATTCCAACCTATGCCAATGCGGTGCTTGATTTAAGGTTGGTATTGGGTAACGATTGGAAGCGGCAGCAACAAAAAGTAATTGATCACATAAAAGCACAGGGTTACTTTATAACGGATAAAGAGCCTACAGAAGAAGAAAGGGCAAAATATGGAAAGCTTATAAAAGTGATACCCGATACTGAGGGTACAAATGCACAGCGTACATCAATGGATCTGCCCATTATACAAAAAGTTATTGCAGCCGTTAAAACCACAACCAGGGATCAAATTGTATTGCAGCCAACGATGGGTGGCACCCTTCCTCTTTTCTTATTTGAAAGATACCTGAATGCCAAAACCGTCACCGTTCCTATCGCCAACCATGACAATAACCAGCATGCCGAAAATGAAAATATTCGTATCGGTAATTTATTCGAAGGAATTGAAACGATGGGATCGTTAATGATGATTAAATAATTGCAACTATTGCGTGGCTCACTTCTTCCGACAATTCAAATAGAATGACATTGAGCAGAAAGGCTCAATAACGGTTTTTTTGTAACGAGATAGCTGGTTGTTCTAATAATATGAAATTGTCTTTAACAGGTTTCCCAAATAAGCTGTTTGCTGTTGGCACATTTACTATTATTATAGCAACTGTTTAAATTTTCAATTTAATTTGTCTGAAGAGCGGTCAATGGTTTAATTAAATATTTTTGGGGCCATTTATTGTACACTATGAAATTTTATAAAAAACTAAGCCTGCTTTCGTTTTTATTCTTCGCATCTTTTTGTCATTCCTTTGCCCAAAACAATGTAAAGAAAGGGTCCCCTGTTCGTTTTTTAATTAGGGGTGCACTTGAAATGGGTGGCGACAATGTCGCTGAAGTTTATTTTACCAATGGAGACAAACAATCAGTGAAGGCCGGCCAGGGCGGTTCAATTGCCATTGGCGGAGAATTTCAGATGACACATGTAGAGAGCTTGCTATTCCACGCTACAGTGGGATATAAATATGTAACCACCAAGGCTGATAATGTACATATCCGTTTAACCCGGGTGCCTATTCATTTCACTGCCAATTGGATGGCAACAAAGAAACTGCGTTTTGGTGCGGGCATAGCTACGCACCAGGCGATCCGCTTCAAAACTGATGGCATTGGACAAGACATGAGTTTTGAAGGTGCAACAGGTCCAACATTTGAGGTGGCTTATAGCGGGATAGGACTTACCTACACGGCTATAACCTACAAAGACCATGATAAACACCAATATTCAGCCAATGCAATTGGGCTTTCCTTTACCATTGCAATTCCAAAAAGATAATGCGGAAGTCATTCATGCTTATGAACTGTTTACATGCGCTTAGCAATCCACTGGATTGATTTGACTGGCTGACCGCAATGTGCTAAGTCGTGTGTTTGTATACACCGATCCGAAACACTTGACTGTTAGCTGAAAGATTAGGGCAGATAATTATTATTTTGGAGCTAATAATTTACATATAAGATGAAAGGAAAAAACTTAACACTGTTTATAATTGGGGTTTTGTTAATGAGTGTGAGCTTTATTCTTAAACGATACATTGCTTTAACAGATATTATGGATGGCTTTATAAAAGGAGTTGCTTTTGGGCTAATGATTTTGAGCCTGGTCTTCACCTTAAAAAAAAGAAAACAAGAGATTCAGCTGAAGTAAATGCAATTTATTGCTATTCAGGTACAAAGAATATTTTTGCCTGACAATAATATCAGTATGAAATGAATTCAGAAATTCTGGGTATTATCCCTGTTCTTCCATCGGCTGACATTTCGAGAGATATAGCATGGTACAATGAAAAAGCGGGTTTTGATACAACTTATTCAGATGACATGTATGCGGTTCTTTACCGTGAAAATATCTGTATACACTTGCAGTGGCATGCCAATTCAGAGAATGATCCCTTGCTGGGCGGTTCGGTTATCCGAATTGAAGTCAAAAATATAAAGCCGCTTTTCGACGAATTGGTTCAACGGGGGACAGTTGCGGGAAATGCTTTCAAAGCTTGCACACCCTGGAATACAAATGAGTTCGGCTTTTTTGATTTGAATAAGAATGCCATTTTTATCATGGAGGAGATTGAGTAGTGTCATTCAGATTATTGATAATAGCAAATACCTCATTTTTAAGTTGTTGCAGATGCCGGCTTTCCATAAGGAAAACAGGCTAACGAATAACATGACACTCAGCATACATTAATAAACTTCATTGCGCCAATTACACTTCGATAATATTTTAAAGCTGTGCTTTGTCTTTCAGATCTTGTTTTTATCAGCACTAAATTAAGCTCATACATATGAGCATTCAGGTGAATCCAAACGAAGCAATTAATCATAGCTACTTACTACTTTTGCTATTTAATTGAGTTGTACAAATCCATTAGCAATCCTAAATCATTGAATAATGCAAGCACAATTAATCACTTATCAGTTAAAAGATATTTCCCAGGCAGAATATCTTAAGCAAATGGTAGAGCCCGATGCACCGGTTTTAGCTAAAGTGCAAGGTCTTATTTCTAAAATCTGGTTGACAGATGTAGAGAAAAATACTTTTGGGGGTTTTTATTTGTGGGAAAACAAGACTGCTATGAATGACTTTATGCATTCTGACCTTGTGAAAGGTGTTGTTAGCCGACCATTCGTAAAAAACGTTACTTCGGTTGACTTTGAGGTAAATCAAAATGCTTCAATAATTACACGGGGACTGAAATAGAAAGTAGGTTTATTTTATTTTGCCAGAACAATTCTGGTATGCAATCGGGACTCTGAGGAAGAAGGTTGACAGATTTTTGGGTGAATGAAAATAGAAGTGTCACTATCTACTAAAGAAAATATTTGTTATTATCAGGCTGTAAACCTGGCCTGCTTTTTCTATTCGTGAAACTTTAAACCGTCTAATGCCTTGTCTACTTTTTTGTTTACACCATAGACGATGATGCCCACTAAATCCAGGTTACCTACGTTTATGCTGGCTATCTCGCGTATATTTTCTTCACCGGAACGGGTATCGAACAACGTTTTGGTATAAATGCCAATGGCAAGTTCCCGATCTCTCGAACGGACAAATGCCCGATTCAATTTTTCTTTAGTTTCAGCTTTATAAATAAGCACCGGATGTTTTATAAATGGTAAGAAGCTTACGTTGTCAGCTGTAATAAATGCTTCGCCATGGGTTTCAGGAAAGCTGATTGCTATACTGCCCGCCAGGAAGGAAACGACATTCAGCTTCTGCCAGGTCAACAGATCGTCCTGAAGTACAATTGCTACTTTTTTATCGTACATACTTTAATCATTTAAGTTTAACTCCATTTGGATGTTACAGCGCTCATAGGGAGTGGTGCGACCCGTAATTTTTATAAACCCTAATTTGAAATAAAGGTTAATGGCCGGTTTGAGTATTGTATTGCTTTCCAGGTAAAGTTTTTTACCCCCTAATGATTTCGCTTTTTCAATAATTGCCTCGCCTAATAGCCATCCTATATTTTTGCCTTGTGCTTTGGGAGAAACCGCCATTTTTGCCAGTTCAAAATCATAATCCGGGTCATCCATTTTAATTAAAGCACAAACACCTACAGGTTCATTTTCGTATAGGGCCACCAGTATTTGACCACCTTTATCTAAAATGTATTCTTTAGGATGGTCTAAAGCTTTTAAATCCGCCTGCTCCATTTTGAAATAGGTAGTAATCCATTCTTCATTGAATTTTCTAAAAGCATCCGCATAGATTGGCTTATAGGGTACAATCTTAACTTTCATGCTTTCACGTTGCTTCTTTTGTTCCTGAACGTATTGAAGCAGACTTTTTTGGTTGAGCAGGTATTCCCATTCTTCGATAGCCCGCCAAAGGTCGTGATGTGCTTTCCCTGATATAGCTTCTACTGCTGCTGTTACGTCTGCGTACTGGTCTTTTATTTTTTCTGATAATTCCTTGCCCCTTTTAGACAGGCTTACCACATTTTTCCGACCATCTTCCTTGTCTTTCTTTTCTATGATTAGACCGCTTTTGGCCATTTCACTTACTATCTTACTCACAGAAGGATGCGAATGCCCGATTCGTTGGGCTATCTCCGTAATGGTAAAATTCCCTTGTTTTAATGCATGGAAAACCGGGAACCATTTGGGTTGCAATTCTATGTTGTAGAGTTTGTAAATGCTTGCAGCATCAACTGTTATTTTATCGGTCAGCAATCGGAGCCGTGTTCCGATTGCCATTTTTCCTGTTTGATTGAAAAAGTCCATATATGTTCCTATTTACGTAACTGATTACGCAAATTTATATTTTTTTATCAACCTGGTATTGGGTAGGTAAGAGTTGATAAGTTAGACAAATGCATAAGCAGGTTTAGGAAAGCCCAGTGGGGAGGAATAGATGGTGATGAGAGAGTCTTTTGAAAATGGTAATAGAAAGGCGTCTGGCTATGCTTTGGAATATAAGCTCATCACTATATCTTTAAACAGCAACAACACCGGCTAAAATAACTTAAACATCCGAGAAGCAGAAGGGTCTGAAGATTAGCACTAATACTTATTTCTGGGATACACTATGGATTGAATAAATCAATAATTATGAAAAGAATTTTCCTCTTTTTATTTTTTGGCTTAAGTATAATGAAAGGTAAAAGTCAAAATCTGGATTCATTAATCAGGTCGAAAAATAACGATTCACTTAGCGGAAAAGTTTTCACCTATTATTCTCCCAATTGTAAGCAGGTTGCACTGCGCTTACAGAAATTAGTTGCTTCTGCAAGTAATTATTATGAAAAGCAGTATGGTAAAAAGCTTCATATAAAACTGGCTGTTCTGGATTCTTTACACTGGTTAACAGAATTGCTGCCTTATGGATTTGTTTTTTATGACGAGGGGTGGATGGTAATGAATACCGGAATGAAATATGAAAGCTTTAAATCCGTTTATGGATTATCGGAATTTGCCTCAAAGCTTGACAGTTCTTTCCGCGGCAATAAAATAACACCAGAAAAAGTAATTCAAGATGTGTATGCCGTCTACTGCATTCATGAAGTTGGTCACTATTTTTTTGATAAAATTTCCAAAACAAAAGGGCCAGACAAATGGAGTAATGAACTAATAGCTACCTATTTTTCCTACCAGTATTTCAAAAATATTCAACCCGATGTATTAAAGTCTATGGAGGTATTCAGTGCTACTGATAGCAAGGAGTATCAACCGATGCATAGATCTATTGTAGATTTTAACACCATTTACGAAAGTGTGGGAATAAAGAATTATTTATGGTATCACAGCAATATCTTCTTCTTAGCAAAGGATTTGTATAGTTGTTATGGAACCAGGTTTATTCCAACTTTCGAAAGATTATTTCCCAAGTCATCACGGCAAAAATTTGACTATAAAGAAATTGCCAAATTGCTGGATAAAGGCTGCCATCAAACAGTGCAAAATTGGATTAGTGGTTTAGAAAATACGCATAAGGTAATGGTGCAAAAGTGACAGTCAGGAGTGCAGGTGAATAGGAAAAACTCAAAGGAAAGATGGCCGCCTATTTATGTTTTTCTGTGGCCACCGGGTTTAAGACTCGATCAACTCTATTTCAGGATTCAAAATAAGAAAAGAAAAAAGCCGCTGAAAATCATGCATTTCAAGCGGCTTTGAACTTTGTTGTTTAACTTTTTGCGGACCGGACGGGACCGATAAAAATTATTAAAAGTGCTTGATAAGCAATGATTTCATTTCTTGATTCTTGCCAGGTAACCTAGGTGGGAACCGAATTTGACAACTTACATCACTTTGATATAAAAGAGCTAAAATGCTATATCAAATTTACAAAATAACTGTATAAAGTTGCCTAAATAAGGACATAATAAATTTTCTCTTTTAGTACTACCAGCGGTAAAGTATAAATAGAATTATCCTGTTGTTTTACGGTAATCTTCCTGATAAAATTGAATTGTATCTTATTTATACTTTATCTAGGCTTTATCCTGCCTTCATCTATATAGTATAAGTACAGAATAGCAATCGTTCTATCTCTTCTACTTGAAATAGATTTTCACGTGTTCTTTTTTTATTCCTGTGTATTCGCAGAATTCATCCAGGGTGACGAACTGGTCTTTTTGCTTGTTGTAATGCTTTCGAATTTTTGCAAGCATGCTCCAGGCGGTCCTTGGGGAAAGGCCGGTGATGTTTGTTACATCTTTTGCATAAACGACTATGCGATGAGTGACAAATTCCTGCATAATCCGGCAAGTTTGGAAAGGTGACTTTGAATGGTTTGTTGAGCTGAGTAATCTTGTGGTGAGAGTGCAAAAATAAAAAAGTATTAGAGCTCTAAAAGTGACTGAGGTGTTTTTGCAGCGTTTTTATTTTTTACTTAAATCAAAAGATCATGGCAAGACAGACGGGGGTCGTGACCCTAAAAGGTACCATAGGTGGTATCTCATTTTATAAATCAGTGGATGGGCATATGGCCCGTCAGAAAGGTGGTGTGGATGGTAGCCGCATTAAGACAGATGCAGCTTTCCAAAGGACCAGGGAGAATGGCGCTGAATTTGGGAGGGCTGGTAAAGCCAGTAAGCTTTTAAGAAGTGGTATTCGTTCCATATTACAAAACGGTAAGGACAGGAGAGTGGTCAGCCGGCTGACCACTGCAATGGTGAAAGTGATCCAGGCGGATGCAACAAGTGTGCGTGGACAGCGTAATGTGCTGGATGGAGAGCTGGAACTGCTCCAGGGTTTTGATTTTAACCGCAATGCTCCCCTTGGAACAACATTGTATGCACCTTTTACTGCAACAATCAACCGCGTAGCAGGTACGTCAGAGATTACGCTGGCACCTTTTATTCCGGCTAATGAGATCAATGCTCCTTCCGGAACTACTCACCTGAGTATTGTGTCTGCAGGGGTGGAAGTGGATTTTGAAGGTGAAACATTTGTGCAGCAAACAGGTGACAGTGGCATGATGGCATGGGATAATACAGCCACGTCTAGTGTGACAATGACTCACACTTTGACGGCCAATTCTACGCACCCAATTTTTGTGCTTTTAGGTGTGCAGTTTTACCAGGAAGTGAACGGGATTAAATATCCATTGAAAAATGGTGCCTTTAACTCCCTGTCACTGGTGAAAGTGAGTGGTCTTTAATCCTTTAGGATAGCCCTTGAAAAAGGCTATCCTGAGTTTCAACTATCCTAATACAAAGATCAAAATGGAACTGGAGCTGATACGGTCGTATTTTCCTTGTGGGACAAATGGAGAGCTTTACCTGAATGGAGAGCGGATCTGCTTTACCATCGAACTTCCCTGGAAGAATAATAAGCCAAGGTTGTCATGTATACCGGAAGGAAGGTATGAGATTTCAAAGCGGTTCAGTGAGCATCATGGCTGGCATATGCATGTGAGGGATGTACCAAAGCGGTCGTTGATATTGATACATGCTGCCAATGATGCAGAAAAGGAATTGAAAGGCTGTATTGCTCCGGTTTCCATTTTAAAGGCTGAGGGTAAAGGTTTAAGATCCAGGATTGCACTGAATAAATTGCAATCCATAGTCTTTGAGAGCCTGGATAAAAAGGAACCCGTTTTTCTTACAATTAAATCTGAGGGAAATGAAATTGATTAACAGGGTGCAGGCGCCTACGCCTCCATTTTTTAAGAAGCTGCGTACCATTGGTCTTATCCTGGCTGCAGTAAGCAGCACCATTGTTGCGGCACCGGTGGCACTGCCTGCAGTGGTGATCCAAATAGCAGGGTACCTTGCTGTAGCAAGTACGGTGGCCAGTGCAGTGAGTCAAACTGCTATTTATGGAGAATAAAGTATGCATTCTTATTTTGACAATACTACCAAAGCTGGTACATTAGGTGGAACGCTACTGGCCATATTCGCTAATATCAGCAGTGCTGATCTGATCAAAACATCAGTACTAGCTGGACTGGGTGCGATAGTGAGCTTTGGGGTAACACTGGGATTGAAAATGCTTATACGCAGATACAGGAAATAATTCTTTCGTTTGTTGTGGTGACCTGCGAAAGGAAAAAAAGAGGCTTCGGCCTCTTTTTTATTGTATAGACACTTATTAGCTATTCTTTTTCGTCCCTGATTTTTTGTTCCAGCTCATATTGGGCTTTTGCCAGGGCAAAGATGGTTGGATCTGTAAGGTTGGATAGGACAAGAGAGGTCACTTTGTCCACTTGATTAACAGCAGATAAATACAGCGCATATTGCATGGAGAGCAGGCTATTGTAATACTCTATTAGTTCCAGTCCTTCGGTTGGGATTTCAAGGTCATTAAAATCTGCGTGAATGGGATCCTTCTTTGTGTAGCCCGCCAGCAGGTAAAGTCCGTCCTCCTTTACTTTTCCCTTACCCTCTTCGGTTTCTCTAAAAAAAGCAATGAAGCCGAAGATGTGTTCATAAAAGTGGATCTCACTTCCTGAAAGGTTGATGACCTGGTTCTCTTCTGTGGGATTGGCAATTGCATTTGAAAGTGCGTCAATAGCTTCCTCTGACTGATCTTCTATCAGTGATAAAAGATCATAGAGGGTTTGGAAATTAGTCTGGATCTCAATGGTGTAGAAATTGCCATCTAACTGGTTTCCGTAAACACCAAACAAAAGGACGTTTGAGTTTTCATGGGAAATGACAATGCTAGAGATGCCAAGGTATGTTGTAAAAATATAATTAGCGTTTTCTTTGGGTCCGGCCATAAAAATTGAAATGGTGATTTAATGTCCTGGTCAGATGGAGGGGGCGTAAATCTATATATTATCCTTAAGGATGAAGAAGGAAAGACGATTAAGTTTTAAATGATTTTAATCATTGCAGGAATAATATAGGTAGTAAAATGAATTTATTGCATCGTACCAGCTAGAGAGCTGGTACGATGCGATGCTGCCAGGCGAGATGCAGCAAAGGAATGCCGGCAACCACAGGGCAACGATACACGACACAAACAAGGGAACCATGGAGGCAACCAAACACGCAAAAAGAAACCCAGGACCTGCGACGACGACCAGGGAAAGGAAAGGGAACTGACATAAAGAACTATTTAAGATTAAAAAATAAAATGACTGCCTCTCTCCAGTACCGGGTTTAGGGTGGCAGTATAAATGATGGCATTGTGGGAAGGGATCTTTGTGTTTATGCTGCGCAGCGAATGTGTTGTGCCGGTACTATCTTGGCAGGCTATTTTATTTTTTAAATAGTTGGGTCATATTTCCTATTACTGGTTGTCGGCCATAGGATCGTTCATGAGGCAGAGTGGTATTTTGGATTTCAGGAAATCATACTGAAGTAAAATATTTTAAAGAAAAAAAGAAAAGGGAAAAAGAAAAAAAGAAAGCCGCAAGGACAGGCGGCGTGGCCAGGGAAGCAAGGAGGAACGGAATAAATGTATGGGCTGTGTGAATGGTCATGTGTTTATGCCGTAGTTCCTTGCTTTCCTGATTTTATGGGATGTGTGTTAGCCGCCTAAATTGGTTGTGGTGATTTTCTTTCAAAGATTTTTCAAATCCCAAATCAAAATGAGTGGTAATTAAATTACATGATCAATTCATTAGAATAAGAAAAGGAGGAAAAATTCAAATGCATTTATTGTCATGATGGAGGTGAATAAGATACATATTTGTTATTTATGTAGTGATCTGATGTTATTGTATACGGATCGTTCCAATTCATTTTAAACAAATTACTAAGCCCGGAAATAAGACTGCTAAAACTACATGGCTTTGAATAATATAAAGTTGCGCCAAATCCATAAGAATTTTCTATATGGTTTGGCTGGGTAGAACTGCTAAAGATGACTATTGGCAACCTGGAGAGCTTTCTTATGGCTCTAATTTCCTTTAAGCAGTCAATACCGTCTTTACAAGGCATATTGATATCAAGGAACAAAAAATCAGGAGGCAAATTATTTTGTAAGCGTTTCATCAATACATCTCCATTAGGAATCGTTATTAATATTGTCTCCGGAAGTATTTTATTTAATGCTTCTTCAAAAATTTCACAGTCATCAAAATCATCATCTGCTAACCATATTTTGTTGAATTGCAAGTGAGGTAAACTCATTTATCAATTTTTATTAGGGAAAAAAATAGGATAGGATATAAGTAACAGTCTTTGAAGGTATCATTTAGTTTTTTGAATGAAGTTTTCATTCTTAACCTCATCCTTTATCTTTTCCCTCTGCATGTTATATTGTAGCTCAAATTGTCTGCTAGATCTTTTATAAAAACATGGGAAGAAAAAGTTCCTAATTCTATTAAAATTCATTTTAAACGATTTAGACATAACGGAGAATGAATTTTTGCGTTGAGGCAAGGTAATAGCGCCTGCGGCTAAAAAAAGCGTGGCTGTCCCGGAGAGTAACCGGGGCTGAAGCCTGGCAGCGTAGCGAGCCATGAAAGCCGCCGGAGAGAGGAACGAACGGAGGCGGCTGCGAGCCCCCACGAAGGGGCTGGCAGTAAAGTGCTGAAGAATGAAGCACAGTGCCAGCTCCATAGGAGGCCGCTGGAGCTATATTTCCCGAAGGGTGCGGAAGCGGCCGAACTATGCGAGAGAGCCTTAGTGCTGCTTTGCGAAGCGAGGTACGTAGCGAGCAATTAGCAGTCACAAGGCGAACGAAGCCGGAGTGGGGCGCAAGGCGAGCAAAATTATAGGCAGCGGGTGGACTGAATGTGACTGAAGTGAATGGAGACCGTAGTGGAGCGCAGTGGAACCCAGTGCCCTTTAACAGGATGATGTGGGAAGGGTGAAGCCAGGCTGCGACAGGGCAGTGCAAACGCGTGTGGGTTGGGACGGTAATGTTTCAAAGAACTGACTTGATCATATAAAGTGTAAAACCTGATAAAGAATTGATTGGTGCGCTGGAAAGCGATTGCCTGGCCGTGAGCATTGGCAGGGAAGGGCACGTGGTGCAATGGAGCGGAACGGAGGGTGTAATGAACGAAGTGACATGAAGGACACAGGAGCTGCCGTGACGAATGCGGAGGAACTGCAAGCGGTGTGACAAACTGCGTAGCGCAGCGGAGCATCCGCCAAAGGCGGACTTGCAGCTGCAGCAATGCCATAAAAGGTCATAAATGAAATTATTGCTGCTGCTGCAATGGTTTGGCACATTCCGCTTGCTGACGACGCATGAGGAACACCTTATTACCTTGCAGGGTGGGTTATAGGTGAACGTATGTTTTTTTTGGAAACGGGAGGGGAGAATGTTTAATTGAAAAGGTCTCTTGAAGGATTAAGTGGAGAGACAATAGGGACAAATGGGACGAGGGAATTGCAAATAGATGAACAATCCACCTTCGCCAAGGCTTCGGCGGACAAGGGGAATATTGAATTTCAAAGGGCTTGAATTCGGAGAATCTTTTTATTAAAACCCTTACCTAAGGATGAAATTTAATTTAGTATGATTAAGGCTTATTAGCAGGGTGCGGTGGGAGGAGAGCAGCTACTGCAATGAACGGAAGAGCGAATGGAATTGAATATTTTCCATTGTTTATTGTCAATTGCTTTGGGCGGTTGAAACCTCATTTTTGCGATTGTATCATGAGCGATGTAGTGAACTTGCAGTTGCTGCTGTGTTTGGCCGAAGGTGACAACAGCGAAAGCCATCGTGCGTCGGCATGTGACCTGAGGCCAGTGGCTGGATAGATTATAACACATGAGATAATTTTACAAAAGAGCTAACGAAACCTGGAGGAATTGACTTGCGTTTTTAATATTTCCGGATTGACATAAATGATGGGCTTATGCTAATCTGAAAACATAAAAAACGCAATTGCATCCTCCTGATACTCTTGTAGTAAGATCATTTTTGAACCAGATTGCATTAAATAAAGTAGTCGCGTAAATTAGCGTGTTATGCGCAACACAGCAACCAAACTATGCGAACGATAATTCTTTCAGCCGCTTTCTTCTTTGCTTCATTTGCTTACGGGCAGGACAACACCATTTCAAAGACACGGATTGAAAGAGTAATAAAAGAATACTCAGATAATTTCAAGGGCTTTATTGGCGAGCAAAAGCTGTCCGGTATTCCGAAGAGAATATCTGTCGAACCAGGTATCTATGACGGCATTGACGAACTACACATTTGGGGCGACACAGTTTTTATTTATTCTTCGGTCATTCAAGAACAAGGTGATAGTTCAACTACAAGACGCAAAATTATTCAATTGGATAAGCAGCTTCAAAGCATTCTTGGACCCCAGTTTACAAGAGAAGTCGTGAGTCTTTCATTTTCTGAGGATCAGGAGGTTCCTTTAGCTTTTAAATCAGAGCGAATTGAAGTTTATGTTTCCGTTGGAAAATTCAAAGACAAGTACATGGCGCTACTTGCTTTTAAAGGAAAGGCTCAAAATAGCCAGTAGGGCATCTACCCAATGCGCATAACAAAGGTTTGCCAAAATAGCGGCTCAAGTGCTACATTCAATTACAAAACAATATTGAACGACAATAGGTAAGCCAAGCGGCATCAACACAGACTTCCGCTACTTCGGCAATCCTTTTTCCGTTATGTATGGCGGCCTGGAATAATTCCTGATAAAAATTATACTTTTTTACGGGTAGTAATTAATCTTATCAAATAGTAGAGAACTAAGGCTAAGCAAGTCCAGTATATGGCGCAGGCTAGAGCCCGTATTGGGGGTGCGGGGTCCGGATCGTTGAATATCGGTGCCAGGGGTCCTACCAATACAATTTTGAGAGGATATATAATGGCCGCTAAAGTACGTTTCCAGGCTATTGGAGAGTTAGTTCCCGGGAACCAATCCCCGTTTATGGGTCTCAAAATTAAATTAGTAATAACCTGAAAGGCAAATGCCGAAACGAGAAAGATGGTGACAAATTTTGTTCTAGAGATCTTCACAACTATGAGTTTTGAAATATTTGGAAAGTACTTTGTATTACAAAGTTAATCAATGGATCTGGTATTCCTACTTGCGCTTGAAAAATTATTCAGTCATAGTGGGATAGGGCCTTTAGAGGCAACTCCGGTAAATTGTAGGACAGCGTGTATTTGAATTTATAATTACAGTAATTGCTAATATAGTTAGTAGCTTTGTTTATGCAATTCTGGATCACATTCCGGACCGGGTTTAGGGATGCGCATTACCTGGTTGAGTATGTTGTATTGAACAAGAGGGAGGAGCAGTTTAAGGTAATTGCCAGGAATGGATCTGTTACCTTTTCATCGAATAGGCCTTTATTTAGAAATAAGGGCCTGAGAAGGAGGAGGCCCGATTATGTGCTAATAGAGGGCAATATTCCTAATAAGTCTACTGAAAGACAATTGATAGAGGCTATCCATAGTTATGTGGAGAAGAATTGGGAATAAGTAACACGATGCCGCGAGTCAGCTTGCTCTACTGGCAAGCGAGACTCGCTTTAGAAGAAAAGCAGGGAGAATTTTAAAATTAATGATTCACTTGTCCTCCCAATAAGCGCGATACCAACCGAGTTAAGAATCATCTTTTTTACTGACAACCATCATTATTTATTATTAATAAAGTTCATTTCTTGTGATGTAGTTCTTGCCAATAAATGAAATATTAAAATGACCAATTCTAAGAAAATTGCCGGATTGGTTGGCCCGACTATTATGGTTCTCGCTTTAGCTGAAGCGATGAATTTTCATATCTGGGCTTTAAATATTGCTCCTGTTACTTTTCTTGATGGAAGTTTATTATTCGTTGCTGGCCTTTCCATTATTCAAGTTCACAACCATTGGCGCAGCTGGGCCGTATTGATTACACTTACTGGCTGGTTTTGTATTCTTGGTGGCTTATACAGAATGTTTGTTCCGGAGGCACCGCAAGCACCACAAAATATTACTACAAACCTTGGACTGGGGATTTTCTTTGCTGTTGGAACCTTTTTGACATACAAAGCCTATGGCAGAAAAGAAATCCATACCGGAACTTCAAAAACCCGGTATACCATTGTTACTTGCTTATTGTTACTCTCTGTTTTTCAAGTATTGCTATTGACTATTCACTTACATGTTCCAAGAACTGTACAATTTGATTCATCACTCCCCTCTGTTGAGATCAATAATTATAAGTACCATATGGAAATTTATGGTGCTAAAGATTCTACACCGCTTATTGTCGTACACGGTGGCCCTGGGCTTGATTACGAATATTTGAAGCCATTACAGCGACTATCGAATGATTACCAGGTTATATTTTATGACCAGAGGGGCACCGGCTTATCACCACGGGTAGATAAAAAATTTCTTACAATAGAGCAAAACTTAGATGACCTGCATTCTATAGTGGAGCATTTTTCCAAGGGTAAAAAAGTAAAACTCATAGGGCATTCATGGGGAGCTACTTTGGTTGTCGGGTATTTGTCCATGTATCCCGAAATGGTTTCGCAGGCGGTGATTGTTGAGCCTTTTATTCTTTATCCCGGCGCCCCTGTAAAGGAATGGGTGGAAAAAACTAAAGGCATGATGTCTAATATGGCATCTACCTGGCAGATAGCTAAAAGCATGAGTTATTACCCTTTTGTGCTTAAAGAAGATGGCCAGGAAGGTTACGAATACATTGGAACAAAATTAGCCGGCAAGAACCTGCCTGGCCCTCCTTACAATTGCGAAGGGCAAGACTTACCTCCCGGAATATTTAAACGTATGGGATATGCCGTATATAATGCGATTATAAAACCAATAATGGATGATCCCAGTTCCTTGCACTATGATTTTACCAATGGGATTACCGCATATCATGGAGATTTGATGTTAATGAGTGGGGAATGCAGTATACTTGGACCCCTATACCAGGAAAAATATGCTATCCCAAAATTGCCACCGCAAACGGTTCTTATAAAAGCAGCAAATATGGGGCATCATATGATTACACTTAACACAGACTGGACGCTGCAAACTATCAGGAAATTTTTGAATCATAATTGCAACGATCGGAATAGTAACCACAACCTGGATCATATGTAATATTCTAATTGCCTAAGAATATCAGTCCAGTCGACAAGGAATTATAAATCAAACTAAAAGTAATTGAAAGCAAAACGACAAGAGGAATGTGAGCTTTATGTAGTCCATATAAACGAAAAATAAAACCCCGCAAATAGCAGGGTTTTTATTAAAGTGGGTTCTTTTGTTTTTAATCCAATATTTTGATCGGTTTTGCTTCCCTGTGTTGTTTACCCTGGAGTATCCTGATGTAGTATGTTCCTGGCCGGTACATGGCGCCAATGTTCAATGTTGTACCCGGATAGATTTTTTGAGTTTCTAACATTCTTCCATACTGATCAAATACCTGAAGCGTAGCCCTGTCCATCTTATTGCTTCCCAATATATTCACATTAAAGCTGGAAGTGGTTGGATTAGGACCTACAGTGAGATTCAGCGTTTGTTGCTCCGTTGATTGTACCTGCATTGGAGCTGCCTTTGTCAGTGCCGGAGTTGCAATAGTGCCTCCAATTACAACAGAACTGTTTGAACCTACAACAGTAGTCGGATTGGCAGCATCACTCTTACCGGGTTCATTGTCATAGTACACCTGGTTTGTGTTCTTGTTATATATTTTCAGCCTTACCTTATCCACTCCTGATCCATCCAGTGCTCCATCTATCACATACATAATGAAGTTCACACCACTTTGTCCTCCTATGATCTTTCCGGATCCTTTAAAGACTGCCTTGTATCCGGCCACAGAGAGGTAATCGAAGTTCAGCGCATCATACTGGAATCCTCCAATGTTAAAATTGAAATGAGTTTCCCCTTTTGGCATAGTAGCACCCTTATAATAGTTCACCGTAAATCCATAGGTTACTTTTCCAGTAGCCGAAGGATTTGACAATAATGCGCCTTTGGGAGAAGCAAAATTACCGCCGCCATAAGTATATCCTCCATTAGGATCATAGATTACGATGATCTCCTCCTGATCTTCATTGGTGTTGGCATAAGAAGTAACCTTGTTTTGATCTGTTACATTCATCTGCAGGCGGTATATTCCAGTTGATCCAAACTTATATGATCCTGTTACCTTACCGTTCTTAGTGCCTGAAGGTTCTGTAACTATTCCTTTGACGGATGTGTTATCATTTATGAGCCAGGCCCCTGTATGCTTGTTTGCCGGCTTATCCCAGAATACACCTGAGAAATTGACGGTAGAACCGATCTTGAAAGGAGTGCCTGTCACCGGGCTGTTTATATTATGGGCAACGGTAACTGTGGTGGTAGCCGTACTCGCAGTGTTACATCCGTCAGCAGCTGTTACTGTTATGGTATAGATCCTGCCGTCGGTGCTATTGCCTCTTTCTGCCCTTAGCTGCACATGATGATCATCCGTAATAACCCAATCTGGTGAAGTGTCGCCATCGCCGGTACCATTGATCGGTTGATTGCTGCTAACCGATAAGCTGGAGGTAGCACCACAGTTGTCTAACACATCATAGCCCATTGTTACTGTCTGCATCTTGTGGTTAGGAGGCCAAAGCGTAGCAGAGCTGACGCTTACTTTACTGATAACCGGCGGCGAGTTATCAAAGACAGTGATGATTTGTGAACAGGTTACAGAAGGAACTTCTTTTACCCTGTATGTTCTTGTAATGTTATAGCGGTTGGCGCAGGTTTGGTTGGAGATGGCATCACCCACGAATTCTGCCGTGAGCGTGGTGCAACTATATGTTATCGTCACAGCGGATGTATTTGGAGACGGAACATCTTTTGAGCAACTTACTGTGACTGTAGGAGGACACGTGATTATAATATCCTGTGGATCCGGCGCTACGGTTACTTTAAA
>NZ_JCANTR010000028.1:0-41097 GCF_059568575.1 Flavisolibacter ginsengiterrae DSM 18136 | reverse complement strand
AAAGTCTAAGCACTTTTTATGAGTTTCCAGGGTGCATCAGAAAAATAATATACACCACCAATATTATTGAGAACATCAATAGGATCATAAGAAAGTACACAAAGACAAAATGCAGCCTGCCCAACGATCAGGCAGTAGAAAAGGTAGTGTACCTGGCACTGATGCAAATAGCCAAAAAATGGAGCCAGCCCCAGGATGACTGGGCCACCATGCTGGTAAACTTTATTGATATATTCGGTCAGGAAAGATGTGATGTTGAAGTATAAACCCTTTGCACAGTTATCTAAACTGGATAGAAAACCAGCTTACACAGATAAGTTAACACTCTCTTATTATACTCTTATGTATGGCTTTACTGCATATTATCAAAGACATTAGTTTCTTAATAAATAGAGATGAAAAATGATCGGATTTTGATAGTATTCCAATGATTCACCGGCGCCTGTATATAAAAGAGTAATATTTTAGCCTTCTAATATTACTTGCTATATGATCACTGACATCCTTCCGAAATATGATCCTGTAAAATATAAAACACCCACCGGCAATACATTACAGTGTAAAGGCTGGATCCAGGAAGCGGCACTACGGATGCTGTTAAACAATCTTGATCCTGAAGTTGCGGAAAGGCCGGATGATCTGATAGTATATGGCGGAAGGGGAAAGGCTGCCAGGAATTTTGAGGCGCTGGACAAGATCATTGCGTCACTGAAAGTTCTGGAAAATGACGAATCCCTGCTTATTCAAAGCGGGAAGCCTGTTGGTATTTTAAAAACACATAAGGATGCCCCCCGTGTATTGATTTCCAATTCGCAACTGGTGCCTAACTGGGCTAACTGGAAGCATTTTGATGAACTGGAAAAGAAGGGGTTGATCATGTATGGACAAATGACAGCAGGTAGCTGGATCTATATTGGATCGCAGGGAATTGTGCAGGGCACTTATGAAACCTACGCGGCTGTAGCTGATAAAGATTTTGGCGGCTCGTTAAAAGGCAGTTTGAATGTTTCAGCCGGGCTGGGAGGTATGGGTGGCGCGCAACCATTGGCCATTACAATGAATGAGGGTGTGGCATTGATAGCGGAAGTGGAAGAATGGCGTATAGATAAAAGAATAGAGACCAGATACCTTGATCAAAAAATAACCAATATTGATGAAGCCATTGATGCTGCCTTGAAAGCCAGGGACTCGGGACAAATCCTAAGCATTGGCGTATTATGCAATGCTGTTCATTTATTGGAAAGGCTGCTTGAGCGACAAATCATTCCCGACACACTTACAGACCAAACCTCTGCACATGATCCCCTGGTAGGGTACTGGCCACATGAGATCAGTTATGAAGCAGCTAAACAATTGAGAAAAGATGATCCCGAAAAATATATAGAACTGGCTTATAACTCTATGTACAGGCATGTGGAGCTGATGTTGGCCTTACAGAAAAAAGGCGCTGTCACCTTTGATTATGGAAATAATATCAGGGCCAGAGCAAAAGAAAAAGGTCTTGAAAATGCTTTTGATTTTCCCGGATTTGTTCCAGCCTATATCAGGCCATTGTTTTGTGAAGGTAAGGGGCCATTCAGGTGGGCAGCCTTAAGTGGCGACCCTTCGGATATTGCTGTAACGGATAGATTGATAGCAGATATGTTCCCGGGAAATAGCTCATTACAGCGATGGCTAAAACTGGCTAAAGAACGCATAGCCTTCCAGGGATTACCGGCACGCATTTGCTGGCTGGGCCAGGGAGAAAGAGAAAAAGCCGGGATTGCATTCAATGAATTGGTAAAGAGTGGCAAGGTTAAGGCTCCGATTGTTATTGGCCGGGATCACCTGGATACCGGTTCGGTTGCTTCGCCCAACAGGGAAACGGAAGCCATGATGGATGGTAGTGATGCTATTGCAGACTGGCCAATTTTAAATGCGCTGGTCAATACTGCGGGTGGTGCCAGTTGGGTTAGTCTTCACCATGGTGGAGGTGTAGGCATGGGATATAGTATTCATGCAGGCATGGTGATAGTGGCAGATGGTTCGGAAGATGCCTCCATAAGATTAAGCAGGGTACTGCGTAACGACCCGGGACTAGGTGTTATACGTCATGCTGATGCCGGGTATGAGCTTGCTAAAGAAACCGCAGAAAATAACGGGCTAAATTTAGAATCGAGACTGGAAGAATAATAACTGTTTAAATAATCAATTGTTTAAATATAAGTGGACTTTGAATGATACAGGGTATTATTACGAGGTAAAAAAACCATGTGGATCATGGCAAAAACACCTATTTGTTTTGCATGCTGCTGTTTACTTTTGTTCAAGGAAAAAAAATTGATATCCTGATTTAAACTTTATTGCAATCACTGCGTCTATCTGTGATCAATAAACGAAAAACTAAAACAAGCCCTATGCGAATGAACCTGCGCCTGATGTCTTTATTGACATTAGCACTATTCACCACTTTTATTGCCTGTAAAAAAGATTCCAGCACCACCCAACAGGACCCAGGCCCTGAACTGACTGTTCACTCTGAAGACCAGGCTCGTATTTCTGGCGAGATGGATGCCGTTGATTATGACCTGAATGTAGCCCTGGAAAATAATCCGGGATTCAGCGGAAGGTTATATGGTATCAACAGCCTTTGTGGAGCAGACGTAATACCAGATACACTAAGCAATCCACGCAAGATCACTATTAGCTATAATGGAGAAGATTGCGAAGGCCTGCATTCACGCACTGGTAGTATCGTTATTTCCATGCCTGCAGGTGTTCGTTGGAAAGATGCAGGTGCCGAGCTTACCGTTACTTATCAAAACTATAAGGTGACACGACTGAGCGACAACAAAAGCATTACGATCAATGGAAGCCACCTGCTTACCAATGTAAGTGGTGGATTACTCTACCAGCTTCCAACACGCCAAACGATCACCCATACTATTGGAAGCAGCAACCTTTCCATCACTTTTGATGATGGCACTAAAAGAGACTGGAGCGTAGCCCGTAAAAGGGTATATAGCTATAATGGGGGTGCGCCTTTGATCACTATTTATGGAACACATACTGAAGGTAGCCAAACAGGAATTGCTGACTGGGGAACAGACAGGTTTGGTCGGGCTTTCAGCACTGCCATCACACAACCATTGGTAATCAGCTCTGATTGTGATTTCAGATTGACGAGCGGACAGGTATTACATACCAGGCTTGGGGCCACAGCTGTGGTAACCTTTGGTTTGGATAAAAATGGCAATGCCACTTCATGCCCCGCTACCGGTAGTTATTATTTTAAATTGGTATGGACAGGAGCAGGCGGCAATTCGCAAACTTTTATAGCACCTTATTAATCATTCACATAGCAGAACTTAAACCGTGGGCAAGCTCACGGTTTTTTTTTATGTCTCCTTAATGTATGAAAGGGTAGCTCATCAGTTCAATGGTCTAATTTTTGGACATCATACAGGGCATTAGACTGGATTCATGAGCAGATTAATTATTATTTCTAACAGGTTGCCCTTTTCTATAGACAAGGATGGTGATCGTATGACCGTCAGGCAAAGCTCGGGTGGACTGGTATCAGCTATCAAAAGCTATTTTGAAAGAGAACAGGGCCACTCAACGGGGTATACCCATAAGATTTGGGTGGGAAGTATGGATTCAAGCCTGGAAGATTGGGAAAATGTGCAAAAGCAGGGAAATGTCAATGAAGATTTCGAGATAATTCCATTGTTTCCACCCAAAGAGTGTTATGACGATTTTTACAATGGTTTTTCCAATTCCACACTGTGGCCTCTTTTCCACTATTTCCCTTCTTTAGTTGAAAATAAAAAGGAATATTTTGAAGCCTATAAAAGGATCAACCAACTTTTTGCTGATAAGATCCTTGATTTTGTAGAACCAGGTGATGTCATTTGGGTGCATGATTACCAATTAATGCTGCTTCCACAAATGCTTAGGGAAAAACTCCCTGATGCGGCCATTGGATTCTTCCTTCATATACCATTTCCTTCTTACGAGATATTCAGGCTGATGCCAACGAATTGGAAAAAACCAATCCTTGAGGGAATGCTGGGCGCCGACCTGGTTGGTTTTCATACACATGAATATGTACAACATTTCCTGCATTCAGCCAAGATGATCTTGAAAGTAGAATCACAGTTCAACAATATTCAATATAGGGACAGGCTTATCAAGACTGACCTGTTTCCAATAGGCATTGACTATGAAAAATTCAGGGAAGCATGCATTGATGAAACCGTGGTGGAAATAGGTACCAGTCTTGAAGAAAGGTTTTATAACCAAAAACTGCTCTTTTCTGTTGACAGGCTGGACTACACAAAAGGGCTTAATTACAGGCTTGATGGATTTGAAGTGTTTCTCAATAAATATCCTAAATGGAGAGAGAAAGTAGTGTTCATTTTAAATGTGATTCCATCAAGGGATGCCATTCAAACATATAGTGAAAAGAAAGGAAGCATAGAAGAAAAGGTTAGCACCATTAATGGAAAGTTCTCAACGCTGCATTGGCAGCCCCTGATATACCGTTACAATCATTTGACGTTTGAAGAATTATGTGCTTTATACCAGGTGGCAGATGTAGCCCTCATAACGCCCTTAAGAGATGGAATGAACCTGGTGGCCAAAGAATATGTTGCCAGTTGTATTGACAAAGGGGTGTTGATATTAAGTGAGCTTACTGGTGCTGCCAATGAACTCAATGAAGCCTTATTGGTAAATCCAACGGATGTAGATGAAGTGGCTTCCGCCATTGATACCGCATTGAATATGCCTTTAGTGGAACAGCGTTCCAGGTTATCGTATATGCAAAGACGTTTGAAGAATTATGACGTTTTTAAATGGATGGATGAATTTTTAGATTGCCTTATAGAAACAAAAAAAGAACAGGAGTCAGTAAAAGTGAATTTATTAAAAGAAACAACCATTGCCCAGATTCAGGATGATTTTAACAATGCCAGCAAGCGATGCATCCTTTTAGATTATGACGGAACCCTTGCTCCGTACCAGAAAGTGCCTTCGCTAGCCTTGCCAAGTGATGACCTGCTGCAGTTATTAAAACAATTATCCTCAGATCCTTCGAATGACCTGATCATTATAAGCGGAAGAGATGCGCAAACCCTGGATAACTGGCTGGGACATCTGCCATTGACTCTTGTAGCCGAACATGGGGCCTATGTAAAATACAAGAATGAAGAATGGCGGGAATATATCACAGTTCCCAATGAATGGAAAGACCAGATACGCCCACTGATGCAATTATTTGTAGACCGATGCGCTGGTTCTTTTATAGAAGAAAAAAACAGCACATTAGCCTGGCACTATAGAAATACGCAACAGGAGCTGGGTTTTTCCAGGTCAAGGGAATTAAGAAACAGCCTGATGCAACTGATTACGAATACCCCGCTACAGGTGATCGATGGTAACAAAGTGCTGGAAGTAAGAATGATTGGTGTGGACAAAGGGGCAACAGCCATGAACCTCATTAATTACCTGAACCCTGATTTTATTTTATGCATTGGTGATGACACAACTGATGAAGATATGTTTCGTTCATTGCGTGAAAGAGGATATACAATTAAGATCGGAAGGGGCAACACTGCAGCTCAATATACCATTATGACCCAACGGGAAGTATTTCCATTTTTAAGCAGGTTTCTTCAAACGGTAACGAAACCACAACCGATCTTTTCCTGACCCTGGAATTTTCCAAATCATTGCCAAACAGGTCAACAGTGCTATTTTAGCTATTGTATGACCACATTAATATTTGACATCGGCACTCTGGCCAATGTACGGGAAAGCTATAGTCTTTTATATGGGAAAGAGCTGGCTTTCCTTCCCTGTATTCATAATGCCTACTTGTTGGTGGAAGATGGAAGAATAGCTGATTACGGTAGTATGAAAGACTTGCCTTTCCCCATCACGGATTTTACGTTGCGGTATAGTGCTGAAGGACGATGTATTCTTCCCTCTTATTGTGATAGTCATACCCACCTGGTGTTTGCAGGTAGCAGGGAAGATGAATTCGTGGATAAAATAAAAGGATTAAGCTACAGCGAGATAGCGGCTAAGGGTGGTGGCATTTTGAATTCCTCAAGAAAACTACAGGAAACGACTGAAGATGCGTTATATCAACAATCTTATAAAAGGCTGCAGGAGATTATCCGGACTGGTACAGGTGCAGTAGAGATCAAAAGCGGTTATGGGTTGACAGTGGAAGATGAATTGAAAATGTTGAGGGTGATCCGGAGATTAAAGGAAAGTTCACCGATCCCTGTCAGGTCTACCTTCCTGGGTGCGCATGCTCTTCCAGAGAAATATAAAGACAACAGGGAAGGATATATCCAATTGATCATTGAAGAAATGTTGCCCCGGGTAGGTAAGGAGGGACTCGCCGATTACATAGATGTCTTTTGTGAAAAAGGATTTTATACGCCTGAAGAAACCAAAAAAATATGCCTGGCAGGTAAAGAATTTGGATTAAAGCCAAAGATCCATGCTAACCAGTTATATGCTTCAGGTGGGGTGCAGGCAGGTGTTGAATTAAATGCTGTTTCAGTAGATCACCTTGAATCGATGGACGATGATGCGATCAGTTCCCTTGTCCATTCCAAAACCATTGGCACTTTATTACCTACAGCAGCATTTTTCTTACGAATGCCTTACCAACCGGCAAGAAAATTAATTGACAGCAACTGCGCGATTGCCCTTGCATCGGACTATAATCCCGGTTCCTCTCCTTCAGGCAATATGAATTTTGTAGTGTCTATAAGTTGCATCCAGTTGCGCATGCTTCCGGAAGAAGCTATGAATGCTGCAGCGTTGAACGGAGCTTATGCCATGGAATTACAGGATGAAGTAGGAAGTATTACTAAAGGAAAAAGAGCTAACCTGGTGATGACCGTTCCCGTTCCTTCCATACAATACTTGCCTTATTCTTTTAGCAACAATCTTATTGAAAAAGTTATGGTGAATGGAGAGTTCATCTAAGTTATTATTACTTCCAAAAATTTTTGCTGGATTTTCATGCTTTCAGTCGGCTTGGGAAACACTAAAATGAAAATTCCATATTTATTTGAGTTATCATATTATTTAAAAAGAAAAATGATGAAATTGTGGGGTCTGAATATCAAGATTGAAAAGAAATAACTATGAGCCTTACACATTTTAAAAGTTATAGCAAACAGGATGTACTTTCTCTCGTTAAGATCCGGCGATTTGAAACCAAATTGGGTGAAAGGATACAGGTGCTCAGTGATACATCTGCAATTGTTGATTCTTTAAAGAATCTGACAGCCCGTTATGTGATCATAGGCATTCCTGAAGATATTGGCATACAAGCCAATTATGGCACTGCGGGCACCAGCACAGCTTGGCTTTCCTTCCTGCAATCATTTCTGAACATTCAAAGCAATGATTTTTTTGAAGGGGGTGAAGTGGCCGTAATCGGCCATTTTGATTTTGGTGACATACAGTTTGTTATTGATAAAAACGCGCATACCGAAGAAGAAAAAATTGAAGCATACAGGCATGCTGTGAATGCAATTGATGAAGAAGTAGAAGGCCTGGTAAAACAAATCACAGCCAACAATAAGATCCCTATTGTAATAGGTGGCGGTCATAATAATGCTTATCCCATAATCAAAGGCAGCGCCAAGGGTTTATTGCAGGCCCAAAAAATCAGTCTTGCACAGATCAATTGTGTAAACCTTGATGCGCATACCGATTACCGTCCCCAGGAAGGAAGGCATAGCGGCAATGCCTTCAGGTACGCTGAGGAGGACAATTTTTTACAGAAATATTGTATTGTAGGTATTCATGAGAACTACCTTCCTCAGAATGTATGGGTTGATATCGTAAACAATCCTTTTATTGATTGCATAACATTTGAAGACATATTTATTCATGAAAAGCGAAGTTTCCGCCAGGCGGTTTCACATGCCATTGAATTTACAGAAGATAATTATGCAGGCATCGAGCTGGACCTGGATAGTGTAGAAAATGTTTTAAGCAGTGCCTGTTCTCCTTCAGGTGTGAGCGTTGTAAATGCGAGGCAATATGTGAATTTATGCGCCGCTCATGTGAAAGCAGCCTACCTCCACATATGTGAAGGAGCAACCAGGCTGAATAATGGAAAGACGAATGATTCAACCGGTAAACTGATAAGCTACCTTGTAAGTGATTTTATAAAGATGCACGAGGTTTAGGACTGTTGTTCTTCCAGCGTCATGATCTTTTCAAATACTTTTTCATAATCAGCATTAACTGAAGCCAGTTTATCCTGCACCTGCCTGTATGCATTTTCCGTTTTCTTAAAGGCTTCTGGATCAGCATAGGTGGATGGGTTGGATAATTGTGCTTCCAGTTCGGCTTTTTGTTTATTCAAATCCGCTAGCTGTTTTTCCAATTGCTGAAACATTTTTTGTTGCTTCTGCAATTCTTTCTGGGCTTCTTTGTTAATGGGAGCGTTGGGACCTCCGGTTGATTTGGTGGGTTGCCCATTAGAGGTGGACTTTGGCGCTTCTTTTTTTTCTTCTTTTACAGGGGCTGTACAGGAGACTATAGATTGATTTCGTGACTCCGCTCTTTCTTTCCATTCCACCCATTCTTCATAAGTGCCTTTAAAGACCTTGATCTTCTTATCGACTATTTCCCAGATCTTATTGGCTGTTTTGGAAATAAAATACCTGTCGTGGCTAACCAGGATCAGGCTTCCCTGGTAACGATTCAATGCATCTATTAAAAGCTCATTGGAATGAATATCCAGGTGGTTGGTAGGTTCATCCAGTAAAAGGAAATTGGCTTTACTGATCATGGTTTTGGCGAGCGCCACCCTGGCTTTTTCTCCTCCACTCAGTACTTTGATCTTTTTATCTGCATCATCACCGCTGAAAAGAAAGCAACCTAATAATGTTCTTAGTTCAAGCTCTGTTTTTTTAGAACCAGCTTCTTTCATTTCATCCAGGATGGTATTATTGATATTCAGAGCCTCTAATTGGTGCTGGGCGTAAAAGGCATCATCCACATTATGGCCCCATTTACGCTCACCCTCAAAAGGCTCGGCACCAGCCAGAATCCGTAAAAGTGTTGACTTACCTTTTCCATTGGCACCAATCAATGCTATCTTATCGCCACGGTCAATTTCAGCCGAAGCATCCTCAAGAATGTCAATGTTTTTAAAGTGTTTGGAGACATGCTTTAATTCTACCAAAACACGCCCTGGAGCTTTATCTACATTAAAATTGATCTTGATATTAGGGCGCTCTATTGTAACATCCTCGATCCGGTCTAGCCTGTCCAGTCTTTTCTGAATACTTTGAGCCTGGGCAGCCTTACTGGCCTTGGCCTTAAAACGTTCAACAAATCGCTCCTGCTGGCGAATGTAATCCTGCTGATTTTCAAAAGCCCTTTGTTGCAGTTCGACCCTTTGTTGTTTTTCTACTTCGTAAAAATCATAATTGCCATTATAAATATGTAACTCACGCTGGTATAATTCCACTATCTTCTTTACCATGCGGTTGAGAAAATATTTATCGTGGCTCACTATGATCACAGCGCCTTTATAATGCTGCAGGTATTTTTCCAGCCATTCAATGGATGGAAGGTCAAGGTGGTTGGTCGGCTCATCCAGCAACAAAAGGTCTGGTTGCTGAAGGATCATCTTGGCTAACAACACACGCATTCTCCATCCACCGCTGAATTCACGGTAAGGTCTTTTCAGATCGCTATTGGAAAATCCTAAACCCTGCAATACTTCTTCGGTTCTATGTTCAATCGTATATCCACCTGCTTCTTCGTATTCATGTAGTTTTTCACTGTAAGCATGTAATAACTCATCTGTTGTATGCTCTTCCAGCTTTTTGGTAATTTCCTCCAGCTCTCTTTCAATCTTTTTTGCTATATCAAAAGCATGCAATGCCACCTGCAGGATAGATTCATTGGTATCAAAGCTCAGTAGATCCTGGTGCAGGTAACCTATGGAGGTGGAGCGGCTTCTTTCAACTGTTCCTGCAGAGGGGGCGTATTCTCCTGCAAAAAGTTTCAATAGGGTTGATTTACCAGTTCCGTTATACCCGATTAGCCCAATACGTTCATTGGGATGTATATGCCAGGTAGCATCTTCAACGATTGTCCGGGCGCCAAATTCAAAAGTAACATTTTGTAAACCTGCCAACATAAGCTTAATAAAAGTTGCAAAGATAATTGCAAGCCGACAGGTATGTATTCAATTTCGATGAACAGGAGGCAGGGAAGCAGACTATTTAAAAAGAATTAACATGAATATGATGAATAACAACTTATAATCTGTTAAAAGGAGTGCTTTACGGGTTTACTTTTGTCCAAAAACAGCAATGCACCGACTTATATTTTTAGGTTTTTTGCTCCTTACTATCATATCCTGCAACAACGAAACTAAAAAAACTGCTAATGAAACTCCAGCTCCAAGCAGGCATAGCTCTGAATTTAATAGATCAATAGAGGGCTTAATGAATAGCTACTACCAGCTTACTGAAGCATTTGTCAATTGGGATTCCACTAACGCTGCTACCTTATCCAAAAAGGTAAAGGAAAGAATGGACAGTTTGCCTATGGAGGAATTAAAAAAAGATAGCTCATCCGAAACAGCCATTGGCATCCTGGATGGAGCAAAGAATGATTTGAATTCTATTAATGCAGCAGCAGACATCACATCCAAAAGACATGCATTTAACGCATTAAGCGATAAATTATTCCTTTTATTAAATACGGTGCGGTATGACCGTCAAAAATTGTACCTGCAGGAATGCCCGATGGCGTTCAATGATGAGGATCCAGGCCATTGGTTAAGTCCTGTAGATTCTATCCGGAATCCTTATATGGGTCTTCACCATCCCCGGTACAAAGGAGGCATGGTGGAATGCGGTGAAACAAAAGAGATAATCAATTTTACAGGAACAAAATGACCTGGAAAAAGATCATTTTTATTGTATCTCTTGTATTTGCCGGCATTCATTCTTTTGCCCAGAATAAATACACGCTTAATGGGTATATCAGGGACAGTGTGAGTGGAGAGTCCATTCTTTCTGCGAGTATTTCTTTTGGAGGAAAGGTCATTACAAGCAACTCGTTTGGATTTTATTCCATTACGCTCGATGAAGGAGAATATACAGTATTGGTATCACATGCCTCCTACATGACCAGGGCTGTAAATGTGGAGCTTACACACGATATTCAACAAAATATTTTACTGGTGCCCAAAGCAGGCGACCTCAATGAAGTGGTTGTATATAGCAGGAAGCGGGATGCCAATGTGCGCAATGCACAAATGGGAAAAATAGACCTTTCAATAGGACAAATAAAAAGTATTCCTGCCTTTTTGGGCGAAGTGGACATACTTAAAGCCATACAATTACTTCCCGGTATACAAACTGCCGGTGAAGGAAACTCGGGATTTTATGTCCGTGGCGGCGGTCCTGATCAAAATCTTATTATCCTTGATGACGCGGTGGTATATAATACCGGGCATTTATTTGGTTTCTTTTCCATTTTTAATTCCGATGCTATTAAAAATACTTCCATCATCAAGGGAGGCATGCCTGCGCAATATGGGGGCAGGTTATCCTCTGTTCTTGATGTAACCATGAAAGATGGAAACAGCAACCGCTTCCAGGGCGAAGGCGGTATTGGGCTTATTGCTTCGCGACTTTCTATACAGGGACCTCTAAAAAAAGACAAGGCTTCATTTATTCTTTCTGGTCGCAGGACGTATATAGATGCATTGGCCAAACCGTTCATTCCTAAGGAAAGTAATGCCTACGGATCTGGTTATTATTTTTATGACCTTAATGCCAAGGTCAATTACAAAATATCTGAAAAAGACAAGCTATTCCTGAGTGGTTATTTTGGTAGGGATGTTTTTTCTTTCCGAGATAAAAAACTGTCTTTCCGTGCAGATATTCCATGGGGCAATTCTACAGGAACCCTGAGATGGAACCATATATTTAACCCCAGGTTATTTGCCAATACTACATTGGTGTATAATGATTACAATTTCAATTTCGGGGCGGCCCAGAACAATTTTGAGATCAACCTTTCTTCAGGCATAAAGGATGGAACCTTTAAGATGGATTTTGATTTTTATCCTTCCGGTAGTCATAAGATGAAATTCGGGGGGCTTTCTACCTACCATAAATTTATTCCGAACGTTACTTCCGGTCACCAGGATTCCGTGGTATTTCAGCCAAGCAATGGTGGAGAGAAATATGCTTTGGAAAATGCTTTATATATCCAGGATGATTGGGATCTTTCCAGTAGGATCAAGCTGAATTATGGTTTGCGCTGGAGCAGTTTTACACAACTGGGACCTTATACTAAATTTATAAAAGATGACAACCAAAACAAGCTGGATAGCACCTATTTCAAGAATTTTCAAAAGGTAATTACTTATTCCGGTTTAGAACCAAGAGCCACAATTCGCTATTCGATTGATAACAATACTTCGATAAAGGCCTCCATTACACGCAACCTGCAATTCATTCACCTGGTAAGTAACGCAGGCACTACATTGCCTACAGACCTTTGGGTGCCGAGTACATTTTTAGTGAAGCCCCAGATCAGTATGCAGTATGCTGCCGGCTTGTTCCGTAATTTCCAAAACAATGTATATGAAACATCAGTTGAAGTATACTATAAACGCATGCAGAACCAGATCGAATACAAAGAAGGTTATTCACCTTCGTTAAGAGATCCTGAAGAGGAATTTGTATTCGGAAAGGGGTGGAGCTATGGGTCAGAATGGTTTGTAAACAAAACAAGGGGTAGGTTAACTGGATGGGTAGGATACACGCTTTCCTGGACGTGGAGGCAATTTCCGCAATTGAATGAAGGACGTAAATATCCCGCTAAATATGACCGGCGAAATGATCTCTCTGTAGTAGGCATGTTTGAATTGAATAAAAAATGGAAGCTGGGAACTGTATTTATATATGCCACGGGCAATGCCACCTCACTGCCCGAACGTTTTTATGTGCTGAATGGAGTGCTGACCCAGGAATACAGTGCAATCAATAAATACCGTTTGCCTTCTTATCACCGGCTGGACGTATCCGCAACCTATACACCAGATAAGAAAAAAAAGAAGAAATGGGAGAGCTATTGGGTATTCAGTGTATATAATTTGTACAATCGCAAAAACCCTTACTTCATTTATTTCGACCAAACGGGTAACCCCTATAATGGGTCTGTACAAATTCAGGCCAAACAGGTTTCTTTATTTCCGATCCTTCCTTCGGTCACCTGGAACTTCAGGTTTTAATAAATGCAGATGTTTTATTTTTAAAAGGATCGCTACAGAGAGGCGACTCCAGATCTGAAATTATTGGTATCTTCTGCCTTTTAAACAAACGCACATGAGAAAAATAGTTCTGTTCGGACTAATTCAGTCCGCTTTCCTGGTAAGTTTTGGCCAGTCAGTTCCTGATGCTGATATAATCAGTAAGCTAAAGCAGGAAGAATCGCAAAACTCCAAAGTGATGGACATTGCTTTTCATTTAACTGATGTCAGCGGACCACGCCTGACGGCATCTCCCAATTTTATGAATGCGGCTAACTGGGCTAAGACTACCTTGAGTAGCTGGGGTTTGGAAAATGCACGGTTAGAACCATGGGGAGATTTTGGAAAAGGATGGCAGCAGGAGCGGTGTTATATCGCCATGACAAAACCCTATTACACACCTATTGTGGCCATTCCAAGGGCATGGACCGGGAGTACACCGGGTAAGAAAATGATCACTGGTGGCATAGTATTACTCAAAGCAAAAGACTCTGCATCACTTGGTCAGTATGCCGGCACATTAAAGAACAAGATCGTAATGCTTTGGGTTGATGATGCATTAAAACCTTCTTTCGAACCTGATGGTGCAAGGTTGGCCGACAGCAGCCTGGCTAAGATGGCAAAGGCTGAAATGAATACAGCGCCGGGGCAAAGGCCTGCCAATGACCAGGCACGCCAGCAATTTATGTCAAGGCAATCTTTTCAACGCAACCTTACAAAATTATTCAATGAAGAAAAACCATCACTGGTTTTAAGCATTAACCCAAGGGGGAACGATGGAACTGTATTTGTACAAGGTGGAGGAGAGTATGGTAAAGATGCACCTGAAGGTCCTGCTAATATCATGTTATCCAGCGATGACTATTTAAGATTACAACGGTTGGTAAATGCAGGTGTACCTGTGGAAGTAGAGGCTGATGTGAAAACCAGGTTTTTTGACAAGGACCTGAAAGGTTATAATGTTATTGCAGAAATACAAGGCACTGATCCAAAATTAAAAGATGAAGTAGTCATGCTGGGTGGCCATCTTGATTCCTGGCAGGGAGCTACAGGGGCTACAGATAATGCTGCGGGATGTTCAGTTATGATGGAGGCAGTGCGTTTATTAAAAGCCATGAATTTTAAACCCAGGAGGACTATTCGCATTGCTTTATGGAGTGGTGAAGAACAGGGATTGTTTGGATCCCGCAATTATGTAAAGAATCACCTGGGCGATCCGGCGACAATGAAATTGATGCCGGAGCAACAAAATATTTCCGCTTACTACAATTTGGATAATGGTACCGGGAAGATCCGGGGCATTTACCTGCAAGGCAATGAAGCTGTAAGACCTTTATTTACCAGTTGGCTACAACCTTTTACTAATGATGGAGCAACTACTGTAACTATTAATAACACAGGCGGAACAGATCACCTGGCATTTGATGCTGTAGGCATACCTGGATTCCAGTTTATTCAGGACCCTATAGAGTACGATACAAGGACCCATCATACCAACATGGATACTTATGATCACCTGGTTCCTGAAGACCTGAAACAGGCTTCAGTTATTGTGGCATCTTTTGTTTATAATACTGCTATGAGAGATGAAAAGATTCCAAGAAAAGAATTACCCAAACCAAGGGAAGGTCAGCGACCAATATAGATGATGTACTACATGAGATACAGGACCGGGAAACTATAACTTCCCGGTTTTTTAATTTGCAACGAACCGGGGATCTTCATAAATCACCCGCACCTGGGCACTTCGCTGTTTGTCGGATTTAAGGAATAACCTGTACTTCCTGTCTGCCGCTGTAATGATGACCATTGCGGTATTGGGTGGAATGGTTCCCAGGTTGTCAGCTATCATGGTAATTTCCTGTTCTCTATGATCAAGGTCCACTTTCACTTCAAGGGTGAGTGGTTTCAAACCTAGTTTTTGATGGCTTAACAGTGGGCGGTTATCCAGGGTAACAGTGATGGAATCACCATCTATTTCAGCATTATCATAAAAATCAAGGCGGATCATGCCCGTATCAACTTTTATTTCCTGGATATGGTTAAAATCTGATTGTGCCACACGGTGAAGAGTGATTTTACCGGGTGTGCAGGCTGCCGTACCATTCATTACCACGCCACCCCAGTCACCGCTTAAAATTTCTTTATTGCCGCTATTGCTATAGGCTAAACTGAAATACCTGATACAGGGAGTGCAGTCTGATGGAATATGAAATGTTGTTACTTTTTCTTCCTGGATGTCTATTGTTTTTGTAGCTGCATTATAAAATCCATTGTAATTCTTCTTAACATAATTCAGCACATCCGAATAGTGGTAACAAAATCCAGCCACCTTGTTATTAATGATATTAACCTGTAATTCCACATTATACACCGGAAAGCAACCGCCAGCCTGCTGTGTAAGTGTGCCTTTCCAGACGCCATTCAATTGTTGCGAAAAAGCAACCATATGCAGGAGGACTAAAAGAGTACTTAGTTGCCACTTCACAATGGGAAAATAATTGTTTTGGTGTATCCTGTACAAAAAATTATATAAATGGTCAATTACCCGCTTTTTGATACCTGAAGCGGACCATTGCATTTTTTTGTTCTGTTGAAGTTATGCTTACCTGGTATCGCTTATCCCCATCCTGAACAATCATGAGTGATGTATTGGGAGGGATCCTGCCCAGGTTTTCTGCCACCATCACCAATGTATGTTCCGGATTGTTTTCATCCATTTTCAATGTATAGGTAATAGGTGTAGCAGACAATCTTTTGTTGGCAATAATTAACCTGCCATCCAGGTAAACACTAATGGTATCGTCATCAATTTCGCCATTGTCGTATAGCCTGATCGTTATTTCTTCATTGGTAACGGCCAATGCAGTTGTCAGTTCATTCTTTCGTGACCTTGTTACCTGGGGCGCCTGGTAAGGTGGCAGATCAGCTTTCTTTTCTACTATTACCGGCGTTACGGTTTTGGGAACCGGCGAATCAATAGTAGAACGCTTAGATATTACAGGAGGTGTATTCGGTTTTTTAACCGGGGCTTTGGCAACAGGCTTCGCCTGGGTTTTTTTATTGGTGACCAGCGGTTTTTTAGAAGGAGGTTTCACGGCTGTTTTCATAACCGGGGTATCGGCGGAAGAAATGATCTTGTTATTCCTCAGGAATGGTTCCACATAGAAATCAGAAGTGGTAACCTTTCTTAGGTAAACTGTACCTCCACCACAATCACCCCATTTCCCATTGTTCTTTGGATTGGCCCTGTCCTCGGTTTTACCAACATAACTTCCTTCCAAAAATTCTTCCCTTCCTGAACGTGCATATGCGAACTTATAATTCATCAGGCAGGTGGCTCCACCACCCATATTTTTTACTTCGACGGTGCGTAATTCCTGGATGGTGAATGAATTGTTTTTAATTACGAAATTACCCGTCATTGTAGCCTTACCATAAAACCGTGTATCCAGGTAAGAATAAGATACCCCTGTAACCGTCTTTGACTTGGCTTGCTGCACCTGGAATTCAAGCCTGTAGTTTTCACCTGATTCTGTGATAAAATATCCCCTCCATATACCTGTCAGGTTTTGACCCATGCCAATCAAAGGAAATACTGCGGGAAGAAGAAATAAAAGGAGTTTAGACAAGGGTAATTTCATCTTAAACGCAAATTAATTATTAAGGCTTCTTTAAAACCCCTGTTGTAGCGATTGATTTGTTAATTTTGCGGCTCTTTATGAGTGAGTTTATAAATATTACATTACCAGATGGTGCTGTTCGCCAATACCCAAAAGGCAGTTCAGCGCTGGATATCGCTAAATCCATATCAGAAGGTTTAGCCAGGAAAGTTTTGGCAGCGGATATCAATGGATCGGTGTGGGATGCCACACGACCGCTGAATGATGATGCAGCATTGAAATTGCTTACCTGGGAAGACAATAATGGAAAGAGCACATTTTGGCATTCATCTGCCCACCTGATGGCTGAGGCAATTGAAACCATGTTTCCCGGTGTAAAGTTCTGGGTAGGCCCCCCTGTTGAAAATGGATTCTATTACGATGTGGACCTGGGAGACAGGACGATCAGTGAAGATGACCTGCGCAAGCTGGAAGTAAAGATGGCTGAACTGGCGAAGCAGAATAATACCTACATACGGAAGGAGATCCCAAAAAATGAAGCGGTTCAGTACTTCACGGAAAAAGGTGATGAATATAAACTGGACCTTCTGCAGGGCCTGGAAGATGGTGCTATTACATTCTATACACAAGGAGCATTTACAGATCTGTGTCGCGGACCACATATTCCTGCTACAGGGTTTATCAAAGCAGTTAAGCTGACCAATATAGCCGGCGCTTACTGGAAAGGTGATGAGAGGAACAAACAGCTTACCCGTATCTATGGTGTCACCTTCCCATCTCAAAAGCAGCTGGACGAGTACCTGCAGATGTTGGAAGAAGCTAAAAAAAGAGACCACAGGAAACTGGGCAAGGAGTTAGGAATTTTCACTATGGACGATGATGTAGGACCAGGGCTGCCTTTATGGATGCCTAACGGTACTATTATCATTGAAGAACTGGAAAAACTGGCTAAGGAAACAGAACAGGATGCTGGGTACAAGCGTGTTGTTACACCACACATAGCCAAGGAAAGCATGTACATAACCAGTGGTCACCTGCCTTATTACCAGGATAGTATGTATCCGCCCATGGAACTGGAGGGTGTAAAATACTATCTCAAGTCTATGAACTGCCCGCACCATCATAAGATATTTGCGGCTGAGCAGCATAGTTATAAAGATCTTCCCCTGCGATTGGCAGAATACGGTACCTGTTACCGTTATGAGCAAAGCGGTGAATTGTTTGGATTGATGCGGGTACGTTGCCTGCACATGAATGATGCTCATATTTACTGTACGCATGACCAGTTTGCACAGGAGTTCAGGGCTGTGAATGATATGTATCTTAAATATTTTAAGATATTTGGAATTGATAAATACGTGATGCGTTTATCGCTGCACGATCCTGCTAAACTGGGACAGAAATATATAGATGAACCGGAACTATGGATTCAAACCGAGGCAATGGTAAGACAGGTAATGACAGAGGCAGGAATTCCATTTGTAGAAGTTCCTGACGAAGCAGCTTTCTATGGACCTAAAATAGATGTACAGATCTGGAGCACCATTGGCAGGGAATTTACACTAGCAACCAACCAGGTGGACTTTGCCCAGGGCCGTCGATTCAAGCTTGAATACATTAACCAGGATAACCAGGCAGAAACTCCATTGATCATTCACAGGGCGCCTTTGGGAACCCACGAGCGCTTTATTGGGTTCCTTTTGGAACACTATGCGGGTAAGTTCCCTGTATGGCTGGCGCCTCTCCAGGTGAAGATTTTGCCTATCAGCGACAAGTTTATGGACTATGCTAAATCTGTACTGGATAAATTAAAAAAAGCGGATATTCGTGCGGAAATCGATGACAGGAACGAAAAGATAGGAAAGAAGATCCGGGATACTGAGTTAATGAAGGTTCCTTACATGCTGGTAGTGGGAGAGAAGGAAATGAATGAAGGGAAGGTATCCGTAAGGAGACAGGGAAAGGGTGATCTTGGAGCAAAGCATGTAGATGAGTTTCTTATAGATGTAGTTAAAGAAGTAAGAGAAAGGATTGGGGAATAAGATAGTCCCTGCCTTTTTTGGGAAAACATATAGTATTATAAATTAACAAGTGATTGATTTGTAAAGCTTATTAGTCACGATTCATTAATTTCGACAATAACTTAAAATAAAAAACAAGTAAAGCCACAATGTTTACCGGTTGTCGACTGTAAACTGTGGACCATTAATTATGGCATTACCAAACAGAGGAGGATTCAGACCTGGCGGTGGTGGATTCGGAAGGGGTAGATTTGTTCCCCGTAAAGAAGCAGAACACCGCATCAATCATCACATTAGAGTTCCGCAGGTGCGGTTAGTTGGAGACAACGTTACCGTTGGGGTTTATCCCACACAAGAGGCTATGAAAATGGCCCAGGACCAGCAGCTGGACCTGGTAGAAATTTCTCCTCAAGCCGATCCGCCGGTTTGTAAAATAATAGATTATAACAAGTTCCTTTACGATAAGAAGAAGAAGGAAAAGGAAATGAAGGCAAAAGCGAAGACCACAGAAATGAAGGAAATTCGCTTTACACCTAATACGGATGACCATGATTTTGATTTCAAATCGAAACATGCCGAAAACTTCCTGAAAGAGGGCAACAAGGTAAAGGCCTATGTCCAGTTTAAAGGCCGTGCTATTCAATTTAAGGATAGGGGTGAATTACTGCTGCTCAAATTCGCTGACAGGTTAAAGGACTTCGGACAACTGGAAAGCATGCCTAAACTGGAAGGGAAAAGAATGCTCGCAATCTTTACACCCAAGGGTGGTAAAAAGCCAAAAGCAGAACCAAAGCCACAATTATAATTATCTATAGACTTACAATAGAAATGTCGCTTTTTTAAAGCGACATTTTTTATTGAACTTAATTTTTAAACAGAGGCGTAACAATGTTACTTAATGGCCCTGCATCAATACTTCCTTCATTAAAACTTATCCCGGAATTGATGCCTATTTTATAACCCATTGCTGCTCCCGCTGAAATATCTTTTGAAAGGGTAAGCGTTCCTTTTAATCCTCCTTCGGCAGTTGCAGAAGCCGTTGCATTCGCTTCAAAACTTATCCCTGCATCTGATATGCTGTTATTTGCATCAAAACAGATATAAAAAGATTCTGACGCTCCAACATTAGTTGTCCCGGTAATTCCCAATATCGAGTGGTTACTTTCGAATCCTAATCCTGCACCAATTGATAGAGTAGATTGTTGAGAACTAAAATCCTTTTCATAAGAAAAAACGAGAGCTTCACCTGCCTTGAAGCTAAATTTATCGCAATTAAGTACCAGCTTTCCTATGATAAATGGAATGTTGATATCAAACGGGCATTCGGGCTTTTGAGCCTCATCTTCTTCAGATTCTTTTTTTCCCTCGTGACCTGGATAGGAGCAATTAGGTTTTTCATATGTGGTTGTAGCCATAGCTCTAACATCACCCAGGTATTTAGAGACTGAACCATAAAATGCTGAATTGGCAAGGTGTTTATTCAAACCAGCCAGGTATCCCCAGTAAGACATATCATTAAAGACCAGCTTTGCATAATTTAATTGTTTAACCTGCATATCTCTCCTTATTGCAGCCATTTTAGCGAGGTACCTGTTAGCCATTTCATCGAATTGTTCACATGACATGCTAACCTTTGTGTCGTTATGAAAATCGCGGGTTAACAACTCCATTTCTTTTTCCTTTTTCTCCAGGTATTTACTCAATGTTTCATATTGATTCCCCAGGTCTATTGCGCATTCGCCCATCATTCTCATACCTAGTTTGCTAAATGGGAGAAGTAAAGAAGAATTGCCAGGAGATTGTAGTAAAGACTTCATTTGTTTTTGAACAACTTCTGTTCCCAATTTGCTTTCATCCTCCTTCAAGGAATTATAGACCTCTTCAAGTTTTTGTAAGTTTTCTACAAATTGTTCATGAAGTATTTTGATCGAATCTGCTTGCCAAACATTTTCACATTGCGCTGGCAATTTGAATTTGTTTTCATTAAAATATGAGGGAAATTGAACCCTGGGTCTGACCATTTTGTATAATCTCTCTTCTGGTGCCAATTCACTCATTCTCTCCTCGGCATTTTCTGTAAATGCTCCTCTTAATGAATTCTTGAAATATTCAATAGCAGCAGTATTATTTCCTTTGCTGGATTCAATAAGGCCTGCTGTATTATTTGCCTCAGGATGATAAGGTTGATTTGCTACACAGAGTTTTAAGTACTTCATGGAGGAATCCAGCATTCCCATCCTGGCATATGACTGACCCAGATTATTTAAAGCAATAGCATTTTGAGGCACCTGTTGAAGCACGGTTTTCAAAATAGGCACCGCTTTAAAAGGAATACCTCCTAAATTCATGATGGCAGCAAGGTTATTTAGTCCCAATAAGTTATCGGGATTTTGTGCACTTGCTTCCAGGGATAATAATAATGCCTGTTCCGGTGAAGAATTGTACCAGGCCATTACAGCCGCAGCATCAAGTTTTTCCGCATTACCACCAAAACCAACAATTTCTGTATTTACTGATTCCTTTGTAGATGTACCAACTCTTTTCTGTACTTCTAGTTTTATATTATTTACAAAAGATTTGATTTCAGTTCCAGATAGTGGATGATCTAACAAAGCTGCAATGGCTTTCTTATTTTTCTGACCAAATGGAATAGCTTCAGACTTTTGTTGAGAATAAGCAGCCATCCTCGGATCTTTCTTTGCACTTTCCGCCATGGCATTCACCCGCTTCATCAGCTTGTCCATTTCAGCCTTGGAAGGAATGTTCTGAGCAAATGAAACAGATAATACAATAAGCAGTAAAAATGTGAGTCCAGTTTTCATTTTTTATTTGGTTCTTATATAGATGAAAAGCTTATTTGTTGTTCAATTCATCCAGCCATTTCTGGGCTTCTACGCGGGCGGCTTCAACCACAGATCTTCCGGCCCTGTAACACATTTTCCATTCACCAGGTTTCTTTTCATACTCAGGCTTTACAAAGGTGCGTGCTGAAGTTAGTTGTGCATCAAAATCAACTGTGGAGGAAATAGCAAGAAAATCCGTTAACCTCTTTTTGATCATGTCACCTGGATCCTGGGGATATTTCTTTTCATTATCTCCCTTATCAATTTGATTGTCTATTTTATTGCTGATGATCTTACCAAATTTGGGTAATCCAAGTTTCGTTTTACTATCATGATTCAGCTTTTCATTTCTCCATTTCTTATAGTCTTTTTTGAATTCATCCGAGGTAGAATATTCATGTGCCAATTGAATCAGTTGTCGAATGCCTTCCGCTTTATCGTCTTCGGATAATTGCTTGGCATTGGTTAAAAGGTCTGGATGGCCATTCCTGTCAAGGTATCCACTGGTGATTGAAAGCAACAAACATTTCTTAGCATCATCCTTTGAAATATTCAATGATTCATAAATGCTCATTAATAAAGTAGCTGAAATACATACAATAGCCAGGAGGCTGAAAACTATTTTTTTCATTGTTTTGGTTTTGGGGTTAATGGTGGTTATTACAGCATTATCAAATCTTTACGAATTCAACCCTGCGGTTATTAGCCTTTCCTTCAGGAGAATTATTATCACTGATAGGTTTTGATTTGCCGTAACCTTTAGTTGTAAGCCTTGAATCATCGATTCCCATACTCACCAATTGAGCCTTCACAGCATCGGCACGTTGTTGTGAAAGTTTTAGATTATACGCTTCATCACCATCAGCATCCGTATGTCCACCAATCTCAAACTTTAATGCAGGATTATCAGTCATCATTTTAGAAATGCGATTCAACTCACCCATGCTTTCAGGTTTGATAGTAGCCTGGTTATAGTCAAAACTGATACCTCTTGCAATGAACTTCCCTTCCTGTGTGGCTCTTTTATAATAGTCTATGCCGCCTTCAGCGATACGGACATTCTTTATGTAGGCAATGGCTTTATTATCACAACCATTTGGGGTTATATTCAGTGTAATAGCTTTTGGATTTCCTGTAAACGCAGGTGCATTGATAGTGCGGCTTTCATTGATATAAACCTTTAATAAGTTTTTATTGACTGCAATCGCTATATGATTCCAGCCTCCATGCATTTTAGCTTCAGGAACTTCAGATGTAAAATCCTTATACTTGGCACCTTTCTGATCTATTGTCAATTCTTCAGGCACAGTTTCCCTATAACTGTACGCATTTTTATCAGTTTCATCATAAAAACTAAGCTTGGTCCACCACCAGCCAGATGCTCCCCATTGCGGTGCGAAATAAGCATCAAATTCCAGGGTGAATTGATCAGGTAAATAATCACCTCCATTCTCACTACCCTTTACCCGGGGCACAAGATTTACGCATCCTATACCCTGGATTGCCTTAACACCTTTCAGGTCTACCACCTGGGCCTGCCCGCTGGAGGTATTATACAAAGAAGGAAATTCACCTTCAGTTTCCGAAGAAAGATTGTCTTCAAATATGATCTTATTACCCGGCACAAAATCATATTTTGCATAGGTGACCAATGATGAATTTTTTGTCTTGACGGACTCGGAAGTGTTATTGTCTTCTGTAGTGGCTGAAGGGTCAGCATTACTGTTTGAATTGGATGCTCCCTTCTTTCCGTCCACTGCATCATCAATTGATTTGTCTACTTTATCACCGGCTTTTTGCTCCATTTTTTGCTTAGCCCTGTCGCCAAGGCGTTTTAATAGTTGAGCATTAAGGTTGGTGCATAATAAAATGAGTAAGAGTCCAGGTAGGAACTTTTTCATATTGAAGGTTTTATGGTTTATGGAAGACTTTAAGTTAACAATTATATTTAATCTGTAAAAAATAATTATATGTATACATTCAAACAACTGGTTAGCAATGGAAATTGAACAATTAAGAAGCTATTGTCTTTCATTACCTGCAGCTACAGAAGATATCAAATGGGGTAATGACCTGGTATTTTCTGTAGGTACCAGGATGTTTTGCGTTTGCTCACTGGAACCGCCATTGAAATGCTCATTTAAGGTAAAAGATGAGGAATTTGAAGAACTCTGTGCTACAGGTAATTTTTTGCCTGCCCCTTATATGGCAAGAGCGAAATGGGTGCTGGTAAGCAATCCGGCGTCCATCCATAATGAAGAATGGAAGGCGCGCATCAAACAGAGTTACGACCTGGTGAAGAACAAATTGACTAAAAAGGAAAAAGTCAATTTAGGGATTACTTAATATCATAGTTACAGGCAGCTTATTTCAGCATTCTGATCGAGGTGCTGCAAACCAATACTATGCTGTAATCACCTGTTAAAGCAGTCATTTCATCCCTTATATGCCACCCAAATCTGTTACCTTTGCACGCCTTCCTAAGCTTTTAAGGGAGCATGGGGCTTATTTTATATTTAAGGGAATACAGAAAATGAAGAACATCCGGAATTTTTGCATTATTGCACATATCGACCATGGTAAAAGCACTTTGGCTGATCGTTTATTGCAAACCACACATACGATCAGTGACAGGGAAATGATGGACCAGGTACTGGATGATATGGACCTGGAAAGAGAAAAAGGTATTACCATTAAAAGTCATGCTATCCAGATCAATCATAAACATAAAGGGGAAGACTATATTCTCAACCTGATTGATACTCCCGGCCATGTGGATTTTAGCTATGAGGTGAGCCGTGCCCTTGCTGCCTGCGAAGGCGCATTATTGCTGGTAGATGCCACCCAGGGTATCCAGGCACAAACCATTTCCAACTTATACCTGGCCATTGACAATGACCTTGAGATCATTCCAGTTATCAATAAAATTGATATGGATGGAGCTATGATTGAGGAGGTCAAGGACCAGATCATTGAACTGATAGGATGCAAGCCCGAAGAAATTCTGCTTGCCAGCGGAAGAACCGGTATTGGTGTCGATGCTATCCTCGAAGCTATCATTGATCGTATTCCTGCCCCAAAAGGAAAAGAAAATGCTCCTTTGCAGGCACTCATCTTTGATAGTGTATTCAATAGTTTCCGTGGTATCATCGTCTATTTCAGAATAGTCAATGGAACATTAAAAAAGGGAGATAAAGTAAAATTTGTATCAACAAACCAGGAATACGAAGCTGACGAGGTGGGGATTTTGAAATTGGGACTCGAAGCAAAGAAGGAAGTCACAACAGGTGATGTTGGCTATATCATTACCGGTATTAAGAATGCTAAAGAAGTGAAAGTAGGAGATACTATCACAAATGCCCTTAATCCAACCCAGGAAATTATTAAAGGATTCCAGGAAGTAAAACCAATGGTATTTGCAGGAATTTTTCCGGTAAATACAGATGAATTTGAAGAACTGCGCGACTGCATGGATAAACTGCAGTTAAACGATGCTTCACTGACATTCGAATTGGAAACATCCCAGGCCCTTGGATTTGGATTCCGTTGCGGATTTCTTGGATTACTCCATATGGAGATCATCCAGGAAAGGCTGGAAAGAGAATTTAATCAAACAGTGATTACAACAGTTCCCAACGTAAGTTTTATTGCTTATACGACAAGGGGCGAGAAAATCATAGTGAACAATCCTGCGGAGATGCCAGAGGCTGTCAAGACGGATCGTATTGAAGAGCCATTCATCAGGGCACAGATTATTACCAAACCGGAATATATAGGTAATATTATGACGCTCTGTTTAAGTAAGCGTGGTATCCTGATCAATCAAAGCTACCTGACACAAACAAGGGTAGAACTGGTTTTTGAAATGCCTTTAACAGAGATCGTATTTGACTTTTACGATAAATTGAAAAGCCAGACACGGGGTTATGCCTCATTTGATTATCATCCCATAGGATACAGGGAAGCTGATATTGTGAAAATGGACATTCTTCTGAACAATGATAAAGTGGATGCCTTGAGTGCCTTGATTCACAGGGGTAAGGGACAGGAGTTTGGTCGTAAATTATGTGAGAAATTAAAAGAACTGGTTCCCCGCCAGCAATTCCAAATTGCCATCCAGGCTGCCATAGGCGCTAAGATTTTGGCTCGTGAAAATATATCGGCCATGCGCAAAGATGTTACTGCCAAATGTTATGGCGGTGATATCAGCCGTAAACGTAAATTATTGGAAAAGCAGAAAGAAGGTAAAAAGAGAATGAGGCAGATCGGTAATGTGGAAGTGCCACAGGAAGCATTCCTGGCTGTATTGAAACTGGATGAATAAAAAATACCTGGATTTAATAATATAAGCCTTGTAACCTACAGGGCTTTTTTTATTCTTTTCCTTTCTTTACTTTGGTCTTATTCTGGTCCGTTCTTTCCTGCAATTTCTTTTCGTCGTTGTTTCCATTGGCATCACGAATAGGATCAGGCATAGGAAATTCACCATCCTTTAATTTCTGGTCAAAGACCTTATCTACATGCTGCCATTTGCCATTAACCCATTTAAATCCTTCATAATCTCCATCGGGGATCAAGGTCCATGGATTATCAGGTTCATCAGATTCTGAAACCAGGTGATCAACCAGGATCATCTGAAGCTCAGGGTCATAATTGAGAGTAGTGGAGGCGTCTTTTTTATATTCAATGCTGTACCGGTACCTTGGATCTCTTTTTACACTGTCTTTATCAAAAGTGAAATAAGAACCACCAAATACGGGCATGTTACGATTGTCGAAGGTCATTACTTCTATCCATTTCTTATTGCTGCGGATACTGTTCTCATCATAGCCAAATAATGTATAGTAGTTCTTGCCATTGTACTTTGTCTCTACAATATTGTAATACACAGCACCGATCCAGGTATCCTTGTTCCTGATGGAATCCATGGCATTATCTGCAAACTCTGAATAATCCCTTAATGGCACCAGTTTCAAACTGCCATTGGGTGTGTTGTATTGAATGGCACCACGTTGCCTGACATACATGCCATCGTAATCGAGCTGCCAGGTAAAGATCCTGAATGTACTGTCAGGGGCATATACCTTTGATACACCCTGTAAAGAATCAAAAGGATAATAAAAGGAGTTTTTAACCTGAAGGCTGCGAACCAGTGTGCGGATAAATAAGCTGTCACTCCGCATCCTGCCTGCAGTAAGACTATCCAGGAAAAGATCCTTCATCAAACGCTTTAAAGAGTCTTCTTTTTTGTGCAGCACCTTAATATCATTCAGATTGATCGGCTGAACCTGCGAAAAGCTGGTAACTGTAAAAATCAGGAATGCTAATATGAAAACTGGTTTTTTCACAATAATGGATGCTTTGTTCTTGCTAAGAACGACAAAAAAAATCAAAAATTATCCTAAGATTACAAGGCCTCTGCAAAGGCAGAAAGGGTAGGATACATCAGATCTATATCCGGGTGGGGAAAAGGCTGGCCAGGATTGGTTGTTGTTACAAACACGGTATAAACCCCGGCACCCCTTCCAAAGCGCATATCACTGGGTTTGTTCCCTACCATGATCGTTTTTCCCAGGTCTATGCCAGGATAATCTTTAATAGCCTGTAAGGCCATGCCCGGGTTGGGTTTGCGGTTAAAACATTTGTCATTTTTATCAATGCAATAATAGATCCTGTCAATTTTCCCGCCGACAATTTCCACTTCTCGTTGCATTTCCAGGTGAATGCTTTGCAGGTCCGCCTCAGTCATTATTTCTTTACCTACGCCACGCTGGTTGCTGATCACAATGATCCTTCCAAAACGATCACTTAACTTTTTAAAAGTATCCAATACGCCTTTGCTGAATATAAATTCACCCCAGTGCTTTACATATTCACCCAAAATCTCTTCATTGATCACACCATCCCGGTCAAGGAATAGTGTCCATTCTTTATCGATAGCAGAAAGATCGGGTTTGTCCTTATGAAGATCAGCTTGCGCCTTTTGAAAATCTTCAGGTATGCCTATATCAATAAAATAACCATCCTGTACAGATGCATAAAAGGGTTCTTGTTTGTAATACCTCTCCAGGTAATCCTTTTCAAATGAGAAAACGGGATCAAAACTGTGCTCCAGGAATTTTTCCTTGTCCAGGATATATAACCCGCCATTGATCAACCCCTCTGCATAATATTGTTTTTCCTGGAATGAAACGATCTTGTCCTCACTATCGGTCATCACTACACCATATCGATCAAATGCCTTCATGGGTTTTAGTGATAGTGTACAATAAGATTGATGCTTCCGGTGCACTTTAAGGACATCTTCAAGATTGACTTTAAATAATGTATCCCCGTTGGCAATAACTATATCTTTCCCGGTTGTTTTTTGCAAGGCCAGCCTGATGGCGCCACCGGTTCCCAAAGGCTCGTCTTCAATTACAGTTGTATACTGAAGGGTAGGATATTGCGTGAGTAAATAATTTTCAATAACGCCCCATTTATATCCTAGGGAAAATACAAAGCTTTCCATGCCCTGCATGCGCAGGTGATCAATAACATAGGAAATAAATGGCCTTCCTGCCACCGGGGCCATGCATTTTGGAAGGTCAGGAACTGCTTCCCGCAACCTTGTTCCTAATCCACCCGCTAATATGATTGCTTCTTTCATCTACAATAACACTACAATATGTAAATTATAAATCAGGAGAAATAATTTTCTTCCACAAGCTGGCAAACAATATGGCCAAGGAGGATATGACTTTCCTGTATCCTTGGTGTATCAATTGAGGGTATATTAATGAGATGATCGGATATCTCTTTCATCACGCCGCCTGTCATTCCTGTAAAGCCAATGGTGATAATACCTTTTTCCCTGGCAACCTCAAATGCCCTGACAATATTGGCAGAGTTACCTGAAGTGGATAATCCTACCAAAACGTCTCCCTTATTACCTATACCTTCAATCAGCCGGGCATAAACAACTTCAAAGCTATAATCGTTAGCCACTGCCGTGAGATAGGATGTGTTGCAATGCAATGCTTCAGCAGGTAATGCCCTCCGGTCTGTATAAAATCTGCCCGAAAATTCCGCAGCCAGGTGTTGGGCATCGGCTGCGCTGCCTCCATTGCCACAGAAATATATGCGCCCGCCGTTTTGTAAAGAGTTCACAATTGTTTCTGACACCCTCACGATAGTTTGCAGCAAGGCTTCGTTCTCCAACACCTGTTCTTTTACACTGATTGATGCCTGTATGATGTTTTTGATCTTTTCCATTTTCTTCGGTTGTTAAATAGTCCAGGATTTTAAACCATGTTCCGTAAATGCATAATTACGGTGCACACCACCAAATTTCTGAAGGCTTTTAATGACCTGGTATTTGGTGGTTCCGGGGCAATAAAATATCATGAAACCACCACCACCTGCACCTGATATTTTGCCGCCGGTTGCTCCTGCTTCTCTGGCGGTCTGGTAGATCTCTTCCATCAGGGGATTGGAGATACCTTCTGCCATCTGGATCTTTTGCTGGTATCCATAATCCAGTATTTCACCAAATTCATGGAGCCTGCCTTTTAACAGGGCTTCTTTCATCATCTGGGATTGCTGCTTTAGCTGGTGCATGGCTTCTATCGAAGCATCTTTTTTAGCCACTACATTCTTTGACTGCTGCTCAATGATACGGGCAGATTCCCTGCTGGTGGAAGTATAGTACAATACTAGATTGTTTTCCAACTCAAAAAGATACTGCTGTTTGATACGAAGCGGATTTACGATCACCTTATCGTCTTCATAGAACTCCATGAAGTTCACCCCGCCAAAAGTAGCAGCATACTGATCCTGTTTCCCTCCGGCCAGGTTCAAATATTTTCTTTCGATCTGGTAGGCATAATGGGCAATATCATATTCACCAAGTGGAAGCCGTAACATTTCTACAAAAGCGCCAATAATGGCTACAACAAGAGTAGAGGAAGTACCTAATCCCGAACCGGCAGGCGCATCCACAAAAGTGGATAATTTGAATCCCTTGCAGTTCAGGCCATAATCTTTTTGAATTGCATTATATACGCCTTTCAACAATATCAGCCTGCCATCCAGGGGTAATTCCTTTTCCAGTTCATATTCCTCCTTTTCATTGCGGTCAAATGCTTCCAGGATGATCCGTGGTTCATCAAGCAATTCTATCGTGGCCTGGGCATATAAAGAAATAGTTGCGTTGAGAATGGCACCTCCATACAAGTCGCTATAGGGGCTTACATCTGTACCACCACCTGCCAGTCCGATACGTAAAGGGGCTTTACTTCTATAGATCATGATATTTCTGCTTGAGCAGTACCGCCGGGCAATAATTGGAGAAAGCTTACAGGCTTTTCGCCAAAGAAATGATCGCTTTAGTTAAATGGCTCCAGGAGTACTTTTGCTTTTCACTGCGAAGATGCGGAATAAAATAATTATCCCCTAATTGATAAAAACGGGCAATTGCATGCGCAATGGAAGTAGGATCAGGCTCACAAACCAACCCCGCTTTTTCATGAGGCACCAGGGAGGGGAGGCCACCTACATTGGTTACGATCATGGGCTTTTCAAAATGATAGGCCAGGGGTGTTACCCCGCTTTGCGTGGCATTGCGGTAAGGTTGAACAACGCAATCAGCGGCACAGAGATAGAATTTCACCTCGCTGTCTGGAATAAAATTCGTTTTTAAGATCACCCTGTCTTGCAGGTTATATTCCCTTACAAGGTCAAGGTATTGTTTAGCGTCCTCATAAAATTCACCCGCTATCAGTAGTTTGATTCCCTGTTGCCGGAGCTCTTTATCTGCCATAGCTCGCAATAAAAGATCTAATCCTTTATACTGCCTGATAAAACCAAAGAATAAAATGATCTTGTCTCCAGGTGCAAGGCCCAGGTGCTTACGGGCCTCATCCTTAGACATAATGGCTCCAAAATTATCGTAGAGCGGGTGTTGAATCAGCTGTACGGGCTTTTTTGTTTCAAATTCAAAAAGATCATTACGCACTTTCTCACTCATGGTAACAAAGCCATCGCAGGATTGTAAAAAATACTTGGTAAATATTTTATCTCCAGGCCTTTTTTCATGTGGCTTCACATTATCCGCTATACATATAATGCGGGTGTGCCTGTTTTTTTTAATCAATCGCAAAATGGTGCCCAGTGCCGGTCCCATAAAAGGAAGCCAGAAACGCACAACAATAATTTCCGGTCTTTCACGCCGAAGTTTCCTTCCCACCGATAACCAGTTCAAGGGGTTGATGGAATTTATAACGGAGAGGATTTGTATATGCTGAGGTGCAGGATCAGAAGAATATTGTGTGGTGCCTGGAAAAAGAAACGAAGGATACTGCAAGGAAAAAGACACGATGGAGCAATCATTTCCTTCCTTATTAAATTCCTCTGCCAGGCGCTGGTTAAATGTTGCCAAACCTCCGCGCAGCGGGTGGGCAGGACCCATAATAATGATACGCTGCATTATAAACCTATTTTGTCTTCAATGAGATAGGTGTTCCTTCCGGGGGCGTTGCGGGCAATAAGTTCAGATATAAATCCAGCAAGGAATAGCTGCATACCAATGATCAGCGAGGTGAGTGCCAGGTAAAAACCAGGTCTGTTCGTTAACGCTACTGATGCGTCCACAAACTTGGCTATGATCAGGTATAATGTAATACCCAGGCCCACCATGAAAAATAAAGTGCCCCACAATCCAAAGAAGTGCATGGGTCTTTTAGAGAATTTACCAACGAACGTAATTGATAACAGGTCCAGGAAACCATTTACAAATCGCTCCCAGCCAAATTTGGTAACGCCATATTTCCGGGGGCGGTGCTCAACCACCTTTTCACCGATCTTTTTAAATCCCGACCATTTAGCCAGTACAGGAATATACCTGTGCATCTCGCCATAAACTTCTATGCTCTTCACCACTTTCTTCCGATAGGCTTTCAGGCCACAATTGAAATCATGCAGCTTTATATGTGAAACCCTGCTGGTAACTGAATTAAAAAACTTGGAAGGAATATTCTTTGTCAGTGTATTATCAAAACGAACCTTCTTCCAGCCGCTGACCATATCATAGCCATCGGTTACGATCATTTTCCGCAACTCCGGGATCTCATCGGGACTATCCTGCAGATCAGCATCCATAGTGATCACCACATCGCCATGAGCAGCTTTGAAGCCTTCATTCAATGCAGCAGATTTGCCATAGTTGCGCTGGAATTTTATACCCTTGATGTTACTATCAGCGATACGTAATTTTTCAATGACCTCCCAGGAATTGTCAGTACTGCCATCATCCACCATGATTATCTCGTAGGTGTACTGGTTCTCGTCGCAAACCTTGCGGATCCAGGCAGCCAATTCAGGTAGCGATTCTTCTTCGTTCTTTAAAGGAATTATGATGGATAGATCCATTATACGGCTGGTTGGTCAAAAGGATTATGAGGTTGTTTCTTTGTTATGGCTGCTCCCAATAAAGAACCTATAGCGCCCACAATTACAAAAACCAGCAGCGAGCCACCCACGACCCCCACCCAGAAGAATTTCCTGGCTATCTCCATTCCTTTATCGATCTGGTCGTCAGTAACGTTGGGACTTTGTTCCATTTGCTGGCGTGCCATTTCCAAAGATTTTTCTTTGATATCAGGAAATAGCAAAAAGAAGATAATAATGAAAATAATATAAAGGGAGGTGAATACTGCTGTGGATTTAAATCCAAAGGCAAACAGGTCGCCAAAGCTTTTGGTGTAATTGTTTGCTTTACCAAACTGGTTTACAAAAAACATGAGCCCACCAATTATGAGCAGGTATTGCAGAAATCCAAGGCTTTTTTGCTGGGTCAGCCCGAGAAAATTGGTAATGATTGCAAAAACGATGACCAAACCTGCAATGATCAATCCTGCAGTAATATGGGTGATAGGCTTCCTTTCTTCCATGATTTTAATATTCGTTCAAAAATAGCTTGTCTTTATTAATAATGCCTATAGCCTTTCCGGTAAGTTCTTTTCCTACGAAAGGACTGTTCTTCGATTTGGTGTGGAGGGTTTTAACGGTCCATTTTTCTGCCGGCAAAAATAAAGTGAGGCAGGCATTGGCTTTGATATCGATAGTGTTTCTTTCCAGGTCAAAGATCCTGCGAGGATTGCTGCTTAAAAGCAACACCAGTTTCTCCAGTGGTAATTCAGGCATGCAGGAATGAATGGCGGAAAAACAGGTTTCCAGACCGGTCATACCATAATCTGCATATTCAAACTCCAGCACTTTATGATCCGTATCCTGTGGCAGGTGATGGGTGGCAATACAATCAATATTGCCATCAGCAACAGCAGTTCTAATGGCTTCCATATCATTCCTGGTGCGCAAAGGAGGATTTACCTTCAAATTGGTATCATATTGCGCCAGGTCCTCATCGCAAAAGCAAATATGATAAGGTGTAACAGAGCATGTAACAGCAATACCTTCCTTTTTGGCTGCCTTGATTAATTCAATAGACTTCCGGGTGCTAACTCCTGTCAGGTGGATCCTGGAATTGGTGTATTTAGCCAGTTCTATATCTCTTTGCACCATCAGTTCTTCTGCAATGGCAGGCTTCCCGGGAAGGCCAAGACGGGTGGATTCAATCCCTTCATTCATTAACCCTGTAGCACTGATGGCTTTATCATCCGGAACCTGGATGATCGTTTTATCTATAGCCTTTAAGTATTGTAACGCTTTCAATAAAATTCCGGAGGACTGGATTGTATTGGTACCATCACTGAAGGCTACAGCACCACTTTCATGCATATCATACATTTCAGCCAGTTCCTTACCCTCCGCGTTTTTAGTGATGGCGGCAATAGGATGGATAGTAACCGGCAACGACCTTCCTTTCTGAACCATGTATTCAATACCTGATTTGTTATGGACCACAGGCGCTGTATTAGGAAGGACCATAACATCGGTATAACCACCTGCAGCAGCAGCCTGCGCGCCCGTGCTTAGTGTTTCCTTGTATTCCAGTCCCGGGTCACAAAAATTGGCATATACATCAACCCAGCCAGTAGAAACATGTAAACCTTCAATTTGAATTTCCTTTGAAGCTTTGGAATCAATTGCACCAACCTGGCTAATTATTCCATTTTGAATAAGAATATCTACTTTTTGCTGATGAAAAGGCGAGGAGGGATCAATTATGCGTACTTGCCTTAATAGAATATCCATTAAGCAGCGAAGATAATGGATAGATTGAAAAATTGGATAAAATATGCCTTTAGGGTCTTTGGATTTCATCCGGTACCATACATGGTATATTCAGCCTCATTACTTAGATAGCATGCCCAATTTCTTCTCCCTGTTTATAATGCTTTTTTTCCTCCGCTGTCAGGGTCACCTTATCTTTTTCAAAAAGCATGATAAAATCCGAGCCGCCAAATGCAAAGTATCCGAATTCATTTCCCTTTTGAAGTACATCACCCTCATCAACAATAAAGTTTACGGAGGATATGTGCCCCATTCCAACAGGAATTAAGGCTATGTAACCAATAAAAGTTTCCAAGATCATACATCCCCTGGTGTGGGTAAATTGAAACCCCACATTATCAACGTTTTCCAACGAACCATCGGGTTTTTCAGCTTCTTCAATCCAGGTGCGCCCGGGTATTTTTTTGATCTCTACAACTTTGCCGCTTAGCGGAACATGGTAACGGTGATAATCTGTTACACTTAAAAAGCTATGCGTGAATAAACCACCTTTAAACCTGTCTCTGAATGCACATTCGCCAAGCAAATCTTTAATTGAATAAAGTTGACCTTTTACAGTTAACGAGGAATTTTCCTTTATTATCCATTGACCTCTATACTCGCTATCCGTTGGTGAAACAAGAATGTCGTCATCACAAATGGCCGCAACGGGTCGTTTACCAGGCTTAACCTGTCTTGCTAAAAATTGATTGTAGGTTAACCATCCACTCGGTGTTTTTGCGTAATCTTCAATATGATAATCTGGGTTACTTATAAAAGTATGCAAGGTTTCAGCCGATGCTGTTGTGTCCATAAAATTGCCCCTGGAAACTACAAATTCATTCATCCAGTCGTTAAATGCAGTATCCTTTTTTAACAGATCGCCGGGTGATCTCCAAATGACGAAATAGAATTCCCTTACAGAAGGCATTAATTCTTTTTCATTTGGAATATGCGTAAGAATGTTATTGAGATAGTTGTAAAAATCTTCCAAAGTTGTTAACCCCGGCCTGCCAGCATTTTGCAGGGAAGTCTCTAATGCATCTTTTAAGTCTGACCTTGACCGAAGTAATGTTTCCAGTTTTTTTACCACTGCCTGTTGTTCCGCCATATAGCCTGCTATGAGTTTTGAATATATTTAAACCAGTTTTCAAAAACAACAAATCAATCTTGCTTGCCTTTATTGTTATTTATGAGGAGGATTGATCTGTTGTATGGTATAGGTGTTTCCATCGGATAATAAATGAACCGTAAGATTTCTCGCCGTTATAGGTTTATCATCAGCAAACTCTTTAATATTCGCTTCTTCGATTTTGAAACCTTCAATTACCACAACCAACCCCGTTCCTAAAACCTGGATCTCTTTACCATTCTGTACCAAAATACAGGTGTCTTCTCCAATCCCGATGCCAATGCTTGTTGGATTGGTAATGACCACCTGGGCCAGCCGAACAAAACGTCCGCGATGTACAAAATGTGTATCAATACACACATCTTTAAGAAACTCAAGACCCATGGCTACCTTAATTTGACCACCCAGTTCCTGCACTTCTTCACTACCTGCATAGATCATCGGGGTGGACAATGACATCGCTCCAGCACTGGTACCTCCAATTACAATTGCCTCCTGTATATATCGTTGTTTTAGTAGCCTAAGGAAATCAGTTCCCCCATAAATGGCTGTTAGTAGTAATTGATCACCCCCTGAAAAGAAAAAAGCATCTGCATTTTTGATCCTTTCCAATAAAGGATCATCTAAAACTTCCTGCCTTCTTTCATGGTGGATATGACCAATCCGGCTAATACCAATTTTCTCAAACACTCTTTTATAATCCCCGAACGATTGGGCTCCTTCATTACTGGCAGTAGTGATCACTTCCACATGCGGATCACGCTTATGCGTGGCATCCTTAAATGCTTTCAATACTTCCAATTTTATAAAATCGGAAGGTTTCTTTTTGTTATCAGGTGATTCCTGGCCCTTATTTTCTTTACCGCCTATTACAACTAAGGTGCCCTCTGGAATAGGTGCATGATTTTCATTGAATTTCTTAATCAATGATTTGGATTTTTGCTTTCTTGTTTCCATATGTTACAAAAACTGGAAATGCAATTTTTAAACCATTCAGGGTTTAAAATAATAATGTAGATATTGAATGAGAAAGCAGGCAGCGTAACTTATTAGAAAAAGCTCAGCAATAGTAAAACGTTCCCGGCAAATGACCGGGGGAAGACCCAGATCAGAAGATAATTGTGAATGGTCGGGATGACTGGATTCGAACCAGCGTCCCCGTCGTCCCGAACGACGTGCGCTACCGGACTGCGCTACATCCCGAAGAACAGGACAAATTTATTAATCAACCAAAAAACAGCAAATGAGTTTGGGCAGGAAATCTATACTCTTGCCAAACTAAAAAAGGGCAACCAGAAAATGGTTGCCCTTTAATTGCAGGGATGCTTCTGAAAATGCCCAGGCTAAAAGCAATAATTATTTTAATACAGAACCCAAACTTGGGAGGATTACATTTTATAAATTCCTCCACAGTCATCAAATGATTAGGGAAGCAATACCCTGTCGATAGCATGGATCACACCATTGGTAGCCATAACATCGGTCTGAATAATAGTTGAAGGTGCTGAATTGGCACCATTTATTTGTGCACCATTAGTCAGAGATATAGTGGTCATTCCACCAGACAGCATGGTCAACATTTGTCCATTCATAAGGTCGGATGAGAAAACCCGGCCGGCGAAAACATGATAGGTAAGTATAGGAATCAATGCCGATGCTGGCGCAGCTTCAATAGAGGCGATAGTTGGAAAACCAGCATCAATGAACGCCTGGTTGGTGGGCGCGAATACAGTCAGGGGACCAGCACCTGCCAGTGCATTAACAAGTCCTGCTTTTTGTACAGCAGCAACGAGGTATGTAAAGTTGGGATTAGCAGCAGCCACTTCCACAATATTACCTGCGGGTGGTAACAGCACACGGTCGACTGCATGTATCACCCCGTTCTTTGCTGCAATATCTGCAGCTACCACTGGAGTGCCATTGATAAATACACTGGCATCTCGACGAATGATATAAGCCGCCTGGTTACTCAACATGGTGAGAGTGGTATAAGTTGTTGGAACCTGGGCTGCCAGCACCTTACTACCCAGCACATGGTACAGCAAGATAGCTTTCAGCTTATCTACAGGCACACTACTGATAGCCTGGCGGGTACCCAATCCCAATGAAGCAAATGCCTCATCAGTAGGTGCAAATAAAGTGTAAGCAAATTTTGGATCGTTCAATTCGTTAGCCAGTCCTGCCTTTGCGATGGCAAAGGATAAAAGTTGAAAGCTTGCCTGGCGCGGCGTATTCCTGGCATGGGCATCGCTGGTTTTATGTATTTCAACGGATAATTTTTGAAGCAAGGCAACGATGTTTTCCCCGGCTGGGTTTTGATTTTGAAAATCGCTGGAGTTTTTTTGACAGGAAACAAATAAAAGAGCAGGCAGCACCAGTGCCACCAAAAGATTCTTCCACATTGGGCATTTGTTTTAATGGTTAAAAATGTAAGTTTCCCAGGGTGATTCAGCTATAGCAGATCGAATAGGTATATAACAACCAGGTTGTAGAAAAGTTGAGAAAAATTAAAAGTTGTGCCTTTGATTAACGCATAACCTATTAATGAAAAAAAAGTTGAACAAAAGGAAAATATCCATTCTCCACAGATCAAATCTTGCAATTATGAGAGCCAGTATTCTAATGCGACTTATTGGTTGAGGTGCTGCAAATATGTATGTAATAAAAAAGGGCAGTTTTTACGCTGCCCTCTCTACAAGAGTTAACTTCTTAAGACGAAATAATAAAAACTGAATTAAAAATAAACTTGACTAATAAAAGAAAAATCTAAATAAAAAAACAATAATAACTAAAACGAGGCGAGAAGCTAACCGCTTGAATAATAAATATACGTCTTTTAAATGACTTGAAAGGACTGTACAGTGTTTTATAATTATTCTATTAAAACACAAACATTTTTTACTGATTCTTAACCCATATTGTCGGGCTTTAACCAACAGCCTGCAAGACATAGTTATCTCAAAATAAAGGCCCGGCTTTGCAATTAGTGTTTCGGTGGCAAACGATCTTGCTGAATGGCCTATCACATGAGACACAATTTTCATCATTAACAGTTCACAAGCCACTTGCATATACAAGATTTGCCCAGGTTTAAACCTGCATAAAGAAATTATTTAGAAAGAAGTAATGCAATAAATCCAGTTAGTGCGGAGCTCTGTAAGGGCGGTATTTTGGTAGAAGAAGGCATACGGAGGAAACTGGTAAAGCCCCGGCGGGGCGACATTTTCTTACCCGTATAACTCAGGAAGATACTTCTTATAATAAGCAATAGAAAATTACGTATTGTCAGGCCATGTCCGACGCAGCCCGCCATAATCGAGCTACTTACAAAATAAAAAAGGGCAACCATTTTATTGATTGCCCTTTAATTGGTCGGGACGACAAGATTCGAACTTGCGACCCCTAGCACCCCATGCTAGTGCGCTACCGGGCTGCGCTACGTCCCGAACGGGGGTGCAATTTAGGTAATAATCTGTTTAAAATCATTGTTGTAATGTAGTTTGCAATATTATGACCGAAGAGCGCCGCCAAAAATTTGAAAAGGTGTTGGCCTGCAGGCAAAATGACCTGACCGTGGTACTTGAAAATGTAATTGACCCGCACAATATTTCTGCCGTCATGCGCAGTTGCGATGCCGTCGGCATACAGGAAATATTTGTCTTGAACACCAGGATACCCAGGCATAAAAAATGGGGGTTTCGCAGCAGCAGGAGTGCCGCCAAATGGGTTACCGTTCATCAGTTTGAAGATGTTGTTGACTGTTTTGCCGCAATCAGGAAAAGCTATTCATCCATTTTCACCACCAGCTTAACTGCTAATTCGATAAGTTTATATAGCATGGAACTAACCAGGAGTATGGCCCTTGTTTTTGGGAACGAACAGTATGGTGTCAGTGATGAGATCAATGCCCTGGCGGATGGAAGTTTTGTGATACCCCAGGTTGGCATGATTCAGTCATTGAACATCAGTGTAGCCTGCGCGGTTACCTTGTATGAAGCCTACAGGCAAAAACAAACTGCAGGGCATTATGATCAGCAAAAGCTTACCAGGGAACATGTCAATACATTATTCAACCAATGGGCATTGAACCGTGAAGATGATCTCTAAATATGTAATGATCTTATTCCTGTTCTGTTCTGTGCATGCAGCAGGGCAGGAGATACCCAGGTGGAAACTGGCGGACCTGGAAAATATCATTCGCAATTCAAACCAACCTTTGATCTTGAATTTCTGGGCCACATTTTGCAAACCATGCCTGGAAGAACTACCGTATTTCCAGGAACTGTCAGCACAATATAAAGACACTGGTTTGAAACTGGTATTGGTGAGTCTCGACTTGCCGGAAGATTATAAAAAGATCAAATCATTTGCAGAAAAGCATCATGTTAATGCAACGATTGTTTACCTCGATGAAACCAATGCAGACTTGTTTTGCCCGGCAGTGGATAAGGAGTGGTCCGGATCTATTCCAGCTAGTTTGTTTATCAATAATAAAACTATTTACAGGAAGTTTTTTGAAGCTAAAATCTCCAAAGCAATTCTGGAAGAGGAGATCAAATCAATGATAAAAAAACCATGATACAATTTCATAGAAAAAATATTTTTATAAATTGATTACATATTAATTAAACAGTTATAACTTAGTATCGACTAAGTGTTATCACCTATCCTTCTAAGCTCCTCTAACCCGCACCAGGTTGAATACAAATTAAGCATCCTTTTTATTGGTCTGAAGTACTGTTTTGACCCTTACACTATAAAACAGTTCCTCCCTGTTAAAGCGTTGACTTCTGCTGAAGTTAATTACGTATTGATATGCCATTTTAATATTGATATGCCTTTAACCCATTAATTATGCAACCAATTACTATTTGCGTTCTACACAATACCTGGAAGAGGTTTGCGTATCTGCTAAGTGGAAAAATTCAATTGCTGGATAAATCACCTCCCGTTTAGTTTACCTATTTCATTTGGATCAAGTAAATTCTAAAGCCTCTTATGGCCTGTTGACAGGGCGATTCGGGTTAACAGGAAAGTTATGTATATAAGGCTGTTGCAATTTCTATAAACACCCGTTTTTAAAATTCCTCCAACTGTCCTGCTACCTGATTGAGAATTACATAAACATCCTCTGAGAACAAGGAAGCAGAGTTATTTAATTACTTCTTAAACCTTGTTTTATGGAATTTAAATCTAAACTCGTCAAACAATTTCTAAGCCAGACTGATAATAGATCTGGCATCACCAGGCTCTTATCAGTTTTAGTATTAGTAATGTTTTTTTCCTTCAATCTTCCCGCCCAGGTAATTACTATCAACGGGGATGCCAGTGATTGGGCCAATAAGACGTATAATGCCTATTCGCATGATGCCAACAATTCTAATGACAATCAATTTACTCAGGGGTCAAAAGATGGCGGGGCCATTTCATCCTGGGCATGGAGCAATGGGCAAACCAATAATAAAGGTGATATCACTAATGGTGCTGCCATTTTAGGTACTGAAGGAGGGCATAACATGCTTTATTTCGCCGGTGACCGCGCAGTAAATAATGGTGATGCTGCCATCGGATTTTGGTTTTTCAAATCTGCTGTCAGCCTTGTAGGTACTACATCTGGTACATTCTCAGGCTCTCACACCAATGGGGACATTTTGGTTGTAAGCCATTTTACACAAGGTGGGGGACAAGCTGATATCTTTATTTATGTATGGAATAATGGTGCATTAACCGGGCCTACAACAAGTAGTACTGCTGCTGTAAATGCTGCAGTTGAACCAGTTCCAGCGGGATTCACTTATGCTTCAGCCAATTATCCCATTGGAGACTTCTTTGAAGGCAAAGTAGACTTGACAAACCTGGGCGTACCTCCCTGCTTTACCAATTTCCTGTTGGAAACAAGGAACTCTCAGTCTATTACTGCTTCATTACAAGACCTGACATTTGGATCCTTCACAAC
>NZ_JCANTR010000027.1:0-42051 GCF_059568575.1 Flavisolibacter ginsengiterrae DSM 18136 | reverse complement strand
GGTATCCACACCTGGCTTTTCCCTTGCCAGGTAATCTCCTTTTTCCTGGTAGAAGTTAATACCGTCAACGGTGCCTATGGCTTTAATGGAGCTTATTTGTCTTGGCATAAGATATCGGATTTAGAAAGGCAAAATACTAAAATAATTAGCATTGCAAAAGCCCCCTTGTGAAATATTTATCCACAGTCATCCCTATGCGCTTCCATGTCTTAGCCATAGCTAAAGCATAACAACGGTATAGCAACTCCCTATCTACGGTATGGATACTCCGTGCGGGTACGGAGTATGGTGGGCTTAAGTAGGGCTTTCCCAGGGCTTTGATAGGGAGTAGCTATAAGGTATGCAGGAAGGAGAACCAGGTAGAACTAAGATTTATAGGATTTGAAGGATTATGGAGGAGGTGGGAATTAGTCGGAAGTACGGAGTTCGGAGTCCAGAGTCTGCAGTCTGGAGTCGAGCCCGTTCAGGATGGAGAAACTGTATGTGGTTCTGGCATATTATAGATTAATGGAAATGAATGGTCAACACTTAATTTTCAATTTTCAGAGTAAGAAAAGTTAGGATCTAAAGGGTTAAGAGATGTAAGTGTTGAGCTTTCAATTGGTTGCCTGGTCAGGCAAAGTACCTGGGAGAGGAATGCGGCTTTAATTGCAGTTAACATTTAAAACCGGTTAACAATGGTACCTTACAAAGAAATTCACCCTCATGCTCCTGAATCTCTCCAAAGCTTTTAGTTTCGATAATGATAATGACAATTTTAAGGTCGATTATATTTTCATAAAGAACACTTCTGAAGCAACTCCACAATTATGGCTGGTATTTAATGTTTCTATGAATGATTCGGAAAAAAGAGAATACCGCCTGGGAATGACCCAATCCACATTGTATCAAAATAATGAGACCATTGAAGCCATGATCAAAAAGGAAACACTTATGACGCAGGCTGTTTAAACCTGGTGTCTGTAATTTCCTTTACTTGTTTATGATTTCCCATAAAACGGGATAAATACATGGCTGTACGGCTTTCCTTAGAACTTTTAATTTTTGCAGGAGGCCCCTCGGCAACGATACGACCACCCTCTTCCCCGGCACCCGGACCCATATCTATTATCCAATCGCTAGCAGCTACTACGGCCATATCATGTTCAACCACTATTACAGTATTACCGGCATCAACCAAACGGTTCAGCTGGGTGATCAGTTTTTCTACATCAGAGGGATGCAGCCCTGTAGTAGGTTCATCAAGAATATAAAGGGTATTGCCACGGCCAGCCCTTTGCAGTTCAGTAGCCAGCTTGATGCGCTGTGCTTCGCCACCTGATAATTCAGTTGCTGGTTGCCCTAACCGCAGGTAACCCAAACCAACTTCATGTAAAACCGATAAAGACCTGCTCACCGTTGCATCTTCAGCAAAAAAATCAATTGCTTCATCCACTGTAAGGCCCAGTACCTCCGCAATATTCTTATCCCTGTATCTGATCTCCAATGTTTTTGCATTATACCGGGTTCCTCCGCAAACAGGGCAAGGCGCATATACGCTGGGAAGAAAAAGCAGTTCCACCATTACAAAACCTTCTCCTTCACAATTCTCACACCTTCCTTTTCCCACATTAAAAGAGAATCGTCCGGCATCATAATGACGGGCACGGGCAGATTTGGTGGCGGTAAAAAGTTTCCGCACATGATCAAAAAGACCGGTATAAGTTGCCAGGTTGGATCTTGGCGTTCGCCCGATAGGCTTCTGGTCAACCCTTACCAGGCGTTTGATATTTTCCATACCAGAGATAATATGTCCTCCGGCAGTTGCAGGTTCCTCAGCAAGCGGAAGTTCTCCTTCCTCCTCCTCCGCAGGCAACTCATGTCCCAAATGTTCGGCTACCAGTTCTACCAGCACCTGGCTAACAAGGGTTGATTTTCCTGATCCGGACACACCTGTAATGGCTGTTAAAACAGAAAGGGGGAAAGAAGCATCGAGGTTCCCGAGATTGTTACGTGTTACGCCTCCCAGTTTCAACCACCCTGAAGGCGTTCGGGGTTCAGCACTGTAAACTCCATTGTATTGAAATAAATGGCGGCGTGTTTGAGAAAACTCCACCTTTTCCAATCCTGCAGGAGGTCCGCTGTATAAGATCTGCCCTCCTTTTTCTCCAGCTGCCGGACCTACATCTACGATCCAGTCCGCATGCCGGATCACATCGATTTCGTGCTCAACAACAAAAAGTGAATTACCGGAAGCTTTTAGCCGGTCCAGTGCTCTCAATAAAGCTTCTGTATCTGCAGGATGCAAGCCGGCCGATGGTTCATCCAGCACATACACTACCCCAAAAAGATTGGAGCGTACCTGTGTTGCCAGGCGAAGTCTTTGCAATTCTCCAGGTGATAGTGTGGGTGTACTTCTTTCCAGGGATAAGTAGCCAAGTCCCAGGTCAAGGAGGATATTCAACCGGGCAACTAGGTCTTCAGCAATACGTTGAGTCACCATTACTTTTTCCTGGTGATCCTTTGCCAGCTTTGTCAATTCCAGTGCACTTCCATCGGCATATGGCTGGAATATCTTCAGCAAACGGGCAAGGGGCAGGCGTGACAGCTCAGTGATGTCAAGGCCTGCAAACTTCACGGATAGAGATTCCCTCCTCAGCCTTTTTCCCCCGCAGGTAGGACATTCACTGCTCAACATATATTGCGCTACCCTTTTTTTCATCAGGGCGCTTTGTGTATTGGCAAAGGTGTGCATCACATAACGGCGGGCACCTGTAAAAGTTCCCATGTAACTGGGTTCTTCTTTTCTTTTGATCGCTCTTTTTACCTCTTCCCTGCTGAAGCCTGCATACACGGGAACAGTAGGTTGTTCATCCGTAAATAATATCCAATCCCTGTCTTTCTTTGGCAGGTCTTTCCAGGGAATGTCCACGTCATATCCCAGTGTAGTTAAAATGTCCCTGAGATTTTGACCCTGCCATGCTGAAGGCCAGGCAGCAATAGCCCGCTCCCTGATTGTAAGCGAATCATCAGCCACCATTGATTTTTCCGTAACCTCGTATACCCTTCCCAAACCATGACATTGAGGACATGCTCCTTCCGGCGTGTTGGCAGAAAAAGATTCAGCATATAACAATGGCTGGTTTTTTGGATAGGTGCCCGCCCTGGAATACAACATCCTTAGAAGATTGGACAATGTGGTCACACTTCCCACTGAAGAACGGGTGGTGGGTGAACCCCTCTGTTGCTGCAAGGCCACAGCAGGCGGCAGGCCATCAATTTCATCTACTACAGGCACAGGCATCTGGTGAAACAACCGGCGTGCATAAGGTGATACCGACTCAAGATACCGCCTCTGCGCTTCCGCATACAGGGTACCGAAGGCAAGGGAGGATTTACCTGACCCCGAGACACCCGTAAATACTACCAATGCATCGCGGGGAATCTCTAAACTGACATTTTTTAAATTGTGTTCCCTGGCTCCCCGAACGCGGACAAATCCTTCTTTGTTTTCTTGCTTACCTTTCAGCGACATAGTCCATGCTAATTCAAACTCTATGCCCTGTGCAATATAAAATCCAGGCTGAAGAGATTAATTTCATCGCTTCATAACTTGCCAACAACGTAATTATGAGTGCATTAGGCTATTATTCTGTAGATTATAACAGAACATTGCACCGGGTTGTGCAAATTGAAATAAAATAAACCTATCTTCACAGCATACGTTGAGCTCCGCATTTAGTTAAGTCAATTAATCTGTTAAGTTATCTTTTCCTGTTAGTTCCCTTCTCTTGTATTGCCTGCTTCAATATTCTGATGGTACAAAAAACCACTTTAATAAGAAACCATGGAGAGATTTAATAAAGAAATCGTAGTTGGCACTGAAAACAAAAGGTTCCAATTTACAAGGATCGACAACATTGATGGTGTAAAATTCTTCATTACCACCGTTGATGAAAATGGCAAACCCCTTTCATTCAGCATGAAAAAAAACAAATTAGGCGACTGGGCGCTAACCCCGGGTTCTTTACGCTGGCTGTACACCATTTCAGAAGAACTTTCTGAAGCCATTTTAGAGACAAGACCAGTTTAGACATTCCATTATAACAATAACACCAATGAACGATTTTAAAAAAACCATAGACCGTATTGACTTCAATTTCAAATTTATCAAGGAAGGCGCAGACGAGGTTTTCATGGTAACTTATGATAACCAAAGCTTCAGGATGATCACTGACCAGGATGGCGTTTGGGGCATCTGGCAACAAGTACCAGGATGGATCAAAGGCATGGAAGAAAGTCTTGCCAGTGCTATTGAAGAAAACTACAAGGCAGACAAAGTAACTGGCTAATACGGCACTAAATAGTTACAAAAACTCTTGCTTCTTCCCGCTTCACCACTTCAACTTATTAGAAGAATTATAGTATTGACCAGGAATAATTGCACTGTTGAAACAGGGCAGCTATTCCTGGCATTATAATACCCTATCATTTGCTTGCTTGCTGTAATAGGTAACTCAGGTCAGCACCGGGGGGTATTGAGGTTTTAGGACTATCCGTCCCTGGAAAAAGGACTCCGCTATTTTCTCCCATATATCGAAGCTTTTCATTTTCCAGCCAAAGAGCGCTGCCTTCCGGCAGGCCAACAACCGGTATGCCCGGGTTAAGAGCAACAAATTCCAATAACCGCTGATCCCTTGTTTCACCATTAAATCCTTCCTTTACTTCATTCAGGTAATGTGGGTTGAGCTGAAAAGGAAGAAAATTCAGCGCTTGAAAACTTTTAGGCTGAATGACAGGCATATCATTGGTGGTGCTGATAGTGCGGCCGGCGATGTTTGAACCTGCACTCCACCCAATATAGGGTGAGCCATTCCTTACCTTGTCTCTTATCAATTCCAAAAGATCTAGTTCGTAAATATCATGAAGTAGCATGAAGGTATTGCCTCCCCCCACCATGATGGCAGATGCTGATGCAATGATTTCATTCGCATTTCCTGGTTCTACTACATTTATGGATAAAGAATGAGATGCGAAAGCTTGACGCACCATGGATCCATATTCCTGGTAATCTTTTGTAACGGAAGCAAAAGGAATAAAAGCAATGGAACCGGCATACCTGCCCAGGAATTCAGTGATCAAAGGAAGGGCTGCCTCCAAAAAACCTCCACTACCTACCCTGGAACTACTTAAGGCTAACATTTTTATACTCATAGGGAATACATATTCTTTATGCTCACAAAGATTAGAATCATTTCCATTGAAATACATTCAAATTATTTCTTTTTGCTGTCGATCTTTTTTTCAACTGCCTTTTTTCTTAATGTCCACCGGGGAATGGGTTCCGGATAGGAAGTATAGCTGGTCTTTTTCGTACTCCCCGTAACGGATTTCAACAGGGCTTTGCTCAACTGGCCAATTTTTGTATTGGTAGTATAGGGTTTCAGTTTTTTATCGTAGTAGGAAACATATACCTCCAGTGCTTTATTGATCACGCGGTATTCATTTTTGGGTTGCTTAAATTTCCGGTAAATGATCATCAACCTGTTATATGGAAATTCATCCATTGGGTCCTGTCTGATGGCTTCTTCATAAATGGAAGCAGCCTTTTCAAGTTCACCTTCCGCCTCAACCATCCTGGCTTGTTCAATCAATTCTGTATAATGTTTCTTCACCGCCATACCCTAACAGTGGAAGATAAAATTATGCCATGCCTTATAGTCAATCATTTGATTGCGCTCCGATTGCAGTAAACATACAATAATAAAATCAGCAGAATTAAATCCCCGGTAGCTACCTGTCACACTTTCACTATTATTGATTATTGCCACCCTGCTTTATATCTTTTCCCGTCATATATTTTAACGGAATAAATACATGCCTTTTGAATTAACTTTAAAGACACTGTTAGATACATCCTTTAGTTATTGACATCAATGTTTTTCCAGATTGTACCATGAATTATTGTAAGGGCTGCATATTACTGGTCTTTTTCCTTTCATCTATTTCGCTGCAGGCGCAGCAAAGCGATTGTATACTCAAAGATCCCCCTGTCTTTCATATGCACTTTGGACATGGACAGGTGAAAGATGTCAATGCCAGTCCACCCCCCAACTATACAAGGGCAGATGGGGATTGTCCGCGTGATGGAGAATATACCTATAGCTCTTCCACACCAGGTTGTAATAATGGCGACTGGTTTGTTTTGAATGAAGACCATACCCCAGGAGACAGCGAAGGCAATATGATGCTGGTGAATGCCTACCCGGGAGGGGGTGTATTTTTACAATATCCAATAACAGGGTTAAAGGAAAATACAAGCTATGAATTTGCCTTATGGCTGATCAATGTTTGCCGGCTCTATATCTGTTGCTCCAATCTATCTCCCAATATTTTAGTGGATCTAAGAACGGTATCAGGAAAAAGCATCGCCAAATTTCTTGTCAATAGCCTGGGACAGACGGAAACCGCCCAATGGGTAAGGCAGAAAGCATTCTTTACAATGCCGGCAGGTGAAACGCAACTTATCATGACCATGGAAGATATAACCATAGGTGGTTGTGGTAATGATTTCGCATTGGATGATATTACATTAAGGGAATGTATAAAACCTGAACCGCCTGTTACCCAAAAACCTAAGGACCTGCCACCAACTGTTGCAAAAACCCAGGCTCCCAAGGTTAAAAAACCGGCTAAAAAAGAAGTGCCCGAAATCAATAACCAACCGTCAGTTCAAAAGACCACAATTACCACAGAAGAAAAGGAGACATCACAACCCACAGTAACTATTGCCAATGTGCAGGCACCCATACCTCTTGTGCTTCGAACCAGGGAAAATCCATTGGTCAGGCAGATACAGATCCCCGCTGGTGAAATAAAGATCGACCTGTATGACAATGGTGAAATAGATGGAGATACAGTTACCATCTATCATAATAATGAGCTGGTGGTTTCCAAAGCGCGGCTTTCGCAAAAACCTGTTACCATTCAGATAAAGCTGGACAAGTCGCACCCGCATCATGAATTAGTGATGGTGGCGGACAACCTTGGATCCATCCCACCGAACACTTCTTTAATGATCGTAACGGCAAAGGATAAACGTTACGAGGTATTTATCTCTTCCACCGAACAAAAGAACGCAAGGGTAAATATTGATCTTAAGGAATGAGGAAGTGGGTTTTTTAAACCCCTTTTAAAAAATCCCAATGGAGTTATAAAGAGATATAGACCAGGTCTCCAGCTTCGGGCGTTACATCATGCAGTAGAATAATGATAGGCTGTGACTGCACCCTTACGATAACTTCCCATGCATATCCACAAAAACGGGTTGATTCAACTATTGCTTTTACACCTTTGCCTTCTCCAGTCCTTTTAAATTCTTCCGGACGTATAAAGCTGTTAATGCGATTGAGCTCAAGGTCAGTATACGCTGAGAAGGCCAGTGCCAGTGCAGGTGTCAAAATATTATACTTGCCAAACAGGGCTGCTACATATTCATTCACGGGTTCCCTGTAAATTTTCACAGGAACGCCCTGCTGGACAATACTTCCCTCTTTCAATACATAGATCATATCAGCCCAGGAAAGCGTATCCAGAGGATCATGAGAAATAAGCAGGCAGGTGATGTCAAGGTGTTCTCCAATATCATGGATCACTGATTTCAGGATATTCTTATGAATGCCATCAAGATTGGAAAAAGGTTCATCCAGCAACAAAAAAGAAGGTGCCGCTACTAATACAAGGGCAAGGGCTATACGTTGCTTTTCACCTCCTGATAATTGATGGGTCCATCGGTGTAACAAATGATCCACACGGCAGACAGCGGCAATGGTATGTACTTCTTCAGCCCCCAGGTGGCTGACCATAGATAATAATTCCTCTACCCTGTAATGATTCCTTAATTCAAAATATTGTGACAGGTATCCAATACCCGGGTGACCTGGTATTAATTTTTCATCAGGGCCATGCACTCTTTTGCCTTCAAAATAAACTGCTCCTGATGTAGGTTGCAAAAGCCCCGCTATCATTTTCAGCAGTGAAGTTTTTCCTGAACCGGTAGCACCTGCAATGGCTATTTTTTGATTGTGTTCCTGGCTAAAGCTTATATTGTTTACAATCAAACTACCTTCCTCTACCCTGCTAAGACCCGACACTGTAAGTAAACTCATTGATAACCTGTTGTTCTCCAATAATTGCCTGTTGCTTGCCAGGCCAGATACAGTGACAAAAATAGAGAAGGAAAATGGAAAGGGATCCGGGATAGTCTTTTAAGCCAGGATGGATAGTTGTAAGTTCCGGCTACTTTCCTACCCATTCTTTAAAGCTTGCAGATCGTTCTCTGCTGATGATGATATCAGAATACTGGGTTTGAGGATGTATTTGAAGCTTTAGCTTACCATTAAAATAGGAATGTATTTCGTCTATGCTTTTTACATGAATGATGCTGCTGCGGTTGGCGCGGAAAAATAACCTGGGATCCAGTTGTGTCTCCAGTTCTTCCAGTGTATAGTCAACGATATATTTATGCTTATCCCAGGTGATCATATAACAAACCCTTCCCTCAGCTACCATATATGCCACCTGGTTTATTTCCACTGTTATCAGGCGCTGCCCCTGCTTAACCAAAAACCTGTCCCTGTATCCACTATGTTGTAGTTGATGCTTCAGGTCATTTACAAGGCTTTTCATGTCTATTAAGGGTAGTACAGTATGGGCATCCCGGTCTGCATATTTATGGTATTTTTCAAGTGCAAGCCTTAGATCTTCCTTTTCAACAGGTTTCAGCAGGTAATCAATGCTGTTGACTTTAAATGCCCTGATGGCATAAGCATCGTAGGAAGTTGTAAATATCACAGGACATTTTACCTCTGTGCGGTTAAATATCTCGAAGCTTAATCCATCTGTAAGTTCAATATCCATTAAGACAAGATCTGGGTGCGGGTTGGTTTCCAACCACCGCACTGTGCTTTGAATACTATGCGTGATTCCGGCAATGACAGCCTTCTCTTCAACTTCCACAACAGTTGTTTTAAGCTTTTCCACAGCCAGGTCCTCATCTTCAACTATTAGTATGTGCATACATTTTGCTTTGAATGAGTGGAATGGTAACCTTGAATTCAGTTTCAGTTTCCAAAACAATAACCTCTGGCTGTCCCAGCAATTTATACCTGGCAATGATATTAGCCAGGCCTATGCGCGTTGATACAACATCTGTAAGTTTTTTCTGCAAATTATTGGTAACAGTCAATTGACCTTTCCCTGAGACCATCGAAATGACCAGAGGAGTTTCTTTCTCCACAATATTATGCTTGATCGCATTTTCAATGAGCAATTGAAGCGTAAGGGCAGGGACCTGGTATTGAAGGACATCATCGTCGATGTGCAGATCAAGAAACAGACCATCTGAAAACCTGGTCTTCAGCAAATGAAAATAAGAATTGATAAATCTAAGTTCCGTTTCCAGGGTCACCAGTTCCTCTTCATTACTTTGAAGAAGATACCGGTACACCTTACTCATTTCAGACAGGAACTTTTGGGCCCTTGCGGGATCTTTAGTAATGAGAGAAGATACCGTATTGATGCTGTTGAAAAGGAAATGAGGGTTCACCTGTTGTTTCAGAGAATCATACTGGCTTTGCAGGTTGATCCTTAGCAATTCCTCCTTTTCTGCCTCAAGCCATCCCAGGCGCCTGGAATATTCCAGGGCTTCATAAATTCCGGCATGCACCGTTGCCAGCACCAGGCTGCAGATGGTTATCACTGGTATTATTTTGTATGGATCGCCCACATGAACACCCCGCACCAGGTGAAAAACATAAAAGCTAATAAGGAAAAGAAAGCTTGTGGAAATAAAACAGGCGAAGGCAGCCAGCCAGAATCTTTTCTTTCTTTTACCAACGGCATCCTGTTGATGAATAGTACGGATCCAGTAACGGTTCAATTCCAGGATGAGTACAATGCTTACCAGGTAATAGAAAACAAAGAACCAGGTGCCATTAACACCGGTGCCATGCCTGTCCAGGTTCAACAGCATGTTGACCGACAATAAGGCAATACCCCCGATCCGGACCCATTTGTCATTGATCTGCTTTGACTGCCTGTCCTTGTAGTTGAACTCTTTCAAAGGTTACTATTTAGGCTGTTTGAAAAATACGTTATTTTTTTATCTGGTAAGTATCTGCCTTAAACCTGATCTTCTGATCCATTCCTTCAATAGCTACCGTAATAAACAATGCACCATCCCGACCTTCAATGGTAAAGCCTGCTCCTCTTTCTTCTCCATTCCCTTTTGCCAGCACAGATGAAAAGATTGTTTTGCCTTTTTTGAAACCATTGGGCCAATGGCAATTCCAACCTATGACAGATCCAGTTACTTCATCTGCACCATTACCATTTTTTTGCAACACAACCTGTGTAGGTGAGATCAGAAGCGTTGACTCTTCAACAACGCTGTTTTCTACAACATCTTTAGAATTCAGGTATTCTGTTTTCGAGGCCTTATACATAACTGTGTTTTGACATTGCGCCCTGGCAACTACGGAAGATGCAATAAAAAGGACGATTAAAAGTATCTTATGCATGTTAAAAAGTTTAGAGCTCAAATCTCCATTTTCAAAGCCTGCATGCAAACATCCATGGTAATGAAGCGTCGGAATAATGCTATGAAGCAACAGGGGTTGTAAGTTCATTACAACTTATGTACGTCTTGATTCTGAATCTCTCAACCTCATGCCCTATTCCATTGCCTGGCGAACAATTTCAATGCAGCTTTATCAAAAAATATGGCACACCAATCAGCAATACGCTATACACCCTATTCAAGGACCCTTCGATTATGGCATTGGAGCAGTTTTATTATCATATGCATGTTGTTGCTTACTATCCTGGTAAGCAAATCATTTTTAAACTGGCTATTTGTCAACAATACCATTTACGAAGGCATGGCAAAAGAAGGCATCCATCTTCTCCCAGGGCAGACAGTAACGACAGCAGGCCTGTTGCGGGAACGTATATGGAGCTGGCATACCTACCTCGGATACATTTTAAGCCTTCTCTTTGTATTCAGGATTGTCCTGGAATACTTTCAGCCCCGTGATCAAAAACTGGCGGGAAAGATCAGGATGGCCTGGTTCCAAAAAAGAAAAGAATCCGCAATGGCCAGGCATTACCTTTTTGTCAGGGTCATATACTTATTTTTTTATATTCTGATAGCTGCAATGTCCGGAACAGGTATCTGGATGGCCTTTCACAAGCAACCATGGTATATGGAAACTTTCCATTCTGTAAAAGAAATCCATGAGAATTGCTTCCTGTTGCTGCTTTTATTTATCGCTATCCACCTGGCTGGCGTCATCAGGTTTGAAAGAAAACACCGCTCCAATCTTATTTCTGCCATGGTGCATGGTGGCAGGCTGCAAACGTAGGAGCAGGAACCAAATCGCGCTTTTTTAAAATACAGGTAGTTTTACTATTGTTTACAATCAAGTGAACCCCTACCTTTGACTTGGTTTTTCATAGGATATTGGATTTTACACGAGGCAGGATTTCTATCCAGCCTTTTTCTTTTTTAAAGCTTTCTTGTTTATGATCCACTACCCATACAATCGTAAAATTTCTATCACCTACATCGTTGATCTACTAACATCTAAGTAATTACCATAATCAAAAATTAGGGCATTATTGCCATTGCACAGGCCGCTAAATGAGGTTAGTTTTGTGTCAGAAGTTGATTGATAAGCATATCAATCCTAATCCAAAAGTCCAGAAAGATCGTCCATAACATAACTAATCCTGATCCTGGAAAAACCAAAAACAAAATCCAATATCAGTCAACTTCTTACTTTATCCTTTGAAAGCCCGTTTATAATCCGTATTCCTAACATTGTCCTGAATCCTTTGAAAACCAAAAGGCGTACCGTTCCGAAAACAAACAAAATTTACAAAACCAACGCCGAATAATTTAGTCCCCTCATCGGAGGGGATTTTTTTATTTGCCTCATTTCTCCATCCTTTCGTGGCGTATTTGTTGATGCTTTCTAATAAAATTCGGTATATGTCAAGCAAGCAAGTATCCGGTAGTGCCAGTGGAAAGGTGGTAGTTATTACAGGTGCCTCCAGCGGTGCAGGAAGGGCCATAGCAGTGGAACTGGCAAAGCAGGGCGCCAGGCTTATTTTAGCCGCCCGGCGGGAGGAAGCATTAAACGAAGTGGCAGAAGAATGCAATGCTTTAGGTGGCACTGCAATTGCTGTCACGGCCGACACAAGGTATACGGATAATATGCAGGAACTGGCAAGGGCTGCATACCTTACAGGAGGCCGCATTGACATGTGGGTGAATAATGCAGGGGTGTTGGCAGCAGGTGAATTTGAACAATTACCCGCCCAGGTTAATGAAGACGTCATTCGTACCAACCTGGTAGGCTATATGAACGGTGCCTATGCCGTACTTCCCTATTTTAAAAACCAGGGCAATGGCATATTGGTGAATAATATATCAGTGGGCGGATGGATCGTCACGCCATATGCTGCAGCCTATACAGCCAGCAAATTCGGTCTGCGTGGATTCTTTGAATCCCTGAAAGGGGAATTAAGAAATTATCCCAATATTCATGTTTGTGACCTATACCCGGGATTTTTAGACACCCCGGGCATGCAGCATGCTGCCAATTATACTGGAAGATCCTTAAAACCAGCTCCGCCGGTTTATGATCCCAGGAGAGTGGGTAGGGCTGTAGCCTCACTTTTTGATTTGCCCGAATCCACTGTAACCATTGGATCTGCATCCGGTTTCCTAAAACTGGCACATGCAGTATGCCCGGTGCTTAGCCGCAATATAACAGCTTCGGTCATACGGGGCTATCTCAAAAAGGCTTCACCATTAGAAAACACTATGGGCAATGTGATCGAACCAGTTGAATTCGGATATAATATTGACGGAGGATGGAGGAATTCACCTTCAAAACACTGGCTGGCGAAAGCATTACTGGTAACTTCTGTTATAGCAGGCCTTGTATTACTTCAACGTAAATAACCATTGTTCCAGGTAAACCGGTCGATAGAAATCATTACACCATTGGGAACTGCAAGCTATATAGGTCCTGTTACCTGCCCGGTTTTGGTTTCCCGGCTTTTTATGCATCCAGCAACTGCTGGAAGGTAGCTATGGCTTCATTTTGCCATTCATTGAACCTGGTCTCATAACTTTCTTCAATAACTCCGTTTATCCACATGAAATTGTGACGTTCACTATTTAACCGAGTAAGGAAAAAGTCATAATTGTCCTCAGCTTTCTTGTGCACAATAACATGGGTTCCATCTTTCAACCGGAAATCAAAAGGGAATGTAAGGTCCATACCAGATTGTTTACGGGATACGCATGCAAATACCATACAAGCATCTCATAGTTTCCAATTGCTTTATTTCGGTGTATCCTGTTTACAGGAACAGGCTACCAGTCACCTAATTATTAAGCTATTAAATAACATAGATGGATTGCCCGGGTAAATAAGTAACACAACTATCTTTTACCCCTGGTTGAATGTTCTGCAGGATTTGTAAAATGTTGGGGATTTAATTTCTTATAAATGATCGTGGATAATTGGGCAACTCTCTTTCTTTGTTCAAAAACTTCTTCCCAGGGAGTACCATTCAGAAGGCGTTGTTGCAACTCATCGGATTCCCGCTCATACAACTGGTTAAGCCGGTCTATATCCAATGCCCACAGATCTTTCATAACTCACTGGTTTAAAAAAGATACTGTCACAAAAACTAAGCCCTTTCGGTTTTTCCCCTAGAAATATTTCTTTGATATTTTTCCACAATACAAGCTCTTCAATAAAAACCAAGATAGGAATAGCATGGTTATCTAAAAAAGTAAAGGCCCTACCCAGGACCTAAACTGCTTTTCATAGGACGATATTTTTTAAGGAACGATGTTGACCTTTAGTTTAAAATCTACCAGGAATTCATCCTTTACCTGCACAATGCCAGCCAGTTTGCGGGGAGGTGTGAGGCTAAAATCGGAAAAATAAAATGTTTTGGTACCATTTAACAGGTATCCGGAAGTGCCATTATTGACAAAAACATAGGGTATCTGGAGAACCTTGCGAACACCCGCCAGCTCCACTTCTACCATGCCTTTAATGCATTGAGCAGTAAATTGAGGTTCGGGTAAATGTTCAAGGGAAAGAAAACGGATCCTGAGCCTGGGATACTGATCTGCCTTAAGGGTTTTTCTAAGGTCTTTGGTGATCATTTTGCTATGACAATCGAATTTGAATACATCCACTTCAAGGTCACCTGAAAGTCTTACATCTTTACTGCTGGAAAGCTGGGATACAAAGATGGTATCTGTCTGGTAGTACCCGGGCACCTGGCAATTGAATTCGTTCACATTGCTTTTGCCTGTCACAGTAATGGTACTGCTTTTTTCAATCGTCCATTTGGCAGGAGGATTTACCGGATTGGTAGAAATGAAAAGGGCCAGGATTGGAAATAATTTGAGAGAAAACATACAACCATTTTTATAGGAATCAGAAAAAAGGATGGGCCAGTTTATTGACCCATCCTTTACCTTATGATGAAGGTCAGAGGTTAGAAACCTACTACTGCTTCAACTACATAACCATTGAATTTACCACCATTACGATAATCAGATGTTGGGAAATCTTTGTATTTCTGTTGAACTAATTCTGCTTTTAAAAGAACGTTTCTTGTTAAGAACCAGCCAGCTGCACCAGCGATGCGATCAACTTTTACATCGTTGTTGATACCAGTTAATTGTGCTGTTACTGTGTTGTAACGGCCACCGATGAACAGGTTCTCATTAGTTCCGAATCTGTAGATCACTTCACCAGCCAATTGATTCATTTTCCTGTTGGAAGTTTCAGTTTTAGTGCGGCCTTTTGCTGTTTCATAAGTACCAAACAGTTCCAGTCCTTTCACTTTAAGGAAACCATTCAACATAATGGCATCAACTTTTTTGCTGAATCCTGGGTTTAACCTGCCAGAGAAAGCTGCTGCTGTAGAAGCTACTGCTGCACCACTGGCAACCCATTTTTCAACTACATTCTGATAGTTAGAACCGGTACGGTCGCCACCATATAATGTCAAACCACTTCCGGCATTGCTTGAGTTGTGATAATAGCTACCAGCTAAACGGATTCTTGCAACATCACCGATAGATTTATCGATACCACCTTTCAGGTAAATAGAAGGAGACCTGTTGGTGTTGGCATCTACTACGGAACCATTTACTTTACCTTCTGTGGCAGAGTCAATGTTTCCTTTGATCATACCATTGGTAACGCCCAGCATTCCAAACAAACCATTCTTTTGCAGGTAAACCTCACCACCGATTTCTGTTGCGAAAGCGTCAGCAATGTAACCATCCATGAAAGGATTGTACAATGTTTGACCACCATCTGAGCGGCGGAAATGCTCATCACCATAGTTGATTTCCATGTGACCAACTTTAATGGTTGCTATCTTCATCAGGTTTGTCCAGAACTCACCTTTGAATGGAAGTTTATCAAATTGGATATATCCACCTTTTACCCATGCTTCATTGTGGTGACGGGCAGAAAGGTAAGTTACCACGTTCAAACGGATACCATCGGCCAGTTGCACATCCAGGTTCAGGTTAGCTTGTGCTGTCATGAAACCGGGAGCCAAAGGATATAATTTATTAGCACCTGCTGTTGCAATGGTGTTACCACCATTATTCAATGCGGTGTTTTCATGTTTCAGGTTTTGAAATTGTTGTGTGAAACCAGCTCCAAAACGTACCCTTGGTCCTTCAAAAGGAATGCTGTCAGGCACTTTAGTTGTTTCAAACACATTGATACCTCTTTGATCATAAGGACGCCAGTAGGATGGTCTTAGGTAAAACTCTTTATCCTGGGCTTTAGATGTTAGTGGCAATAATCCAATAAGAACAACCAGCACTTGTAGGATGTATTGCAGATTTGACTTTTTCATAAATTTTAATTTTTGTAGTTAGTGGTTGGATAGTAGTTACAGTTTTAAAAAATTTGTTTAGTTCTTATTTGGTGATTTTGGCATTGTAAGTAATGGAAATACCGTTACCAGTTTTGATTGTTCCGAACAGAGCTGTTGGAGGTTCAACATTATAGTCTGTCATGTTCATTTTCTTCACACCTGATAAGGTAAAGCTTTGATCAGCTGCATTGTATTTTACATTAGCCAGCAATTCTGTTTCTTTTGTAGTTCCGGCTATTGACAATTTACCAACTGCTTTGATTTTGTAGTTAGCAGCATCTACCGGGGTAACAGTGCCAGAGGTTAATGTAAATGTGATGTTTTTGTAGTTTTTAGATTTTAAGGCTTTGAAAGTGTTATTGTCCATAGATCCATGTCCACTTTTCAAAGTTTCCACAGGAACAGAGAAATTAAGGGAGGAAATACCGGTTAATTTGTCACCAGTAAGAACCAGGTTCATATCACACTGGCCTTTTTCTGATTTAATAGTCCATTCGTGCAGTGAAGATGTACCATCTACAGCAATACTTAAATTGTTGGTGCGATACAGTAATGAGTTATTGCTTTCTTTTATAGTGAAAGAAAACATGGTCGTTAAGATAAGTACGAGTGCGGGAAGAACGCTAAAGCGTCGAATAGAAGTCATTGTTTCAAGATTTTTCAGTGTTATAAAATTTGCTTTGTTTTTTGTTAATAGCATGACACAAAAGTATTCCCAACCAATATCGTTATAGCTGACCCTTATAAGTCTGCTACATGATTATACTCACCTTTGATATGGATGCAGGTTAGGTTTCTGATAAAGGACAGAAAGGTATTATTTGCCCGGAGCTGGTTGCAGCAATACCATTATATATATACACCTGTTATGACGGCAAAGCATACTGGATGAGGATCTGCGGGGTAACACACATTCAAGCAGCGTCTGATTGATGCACTCTTTTATTATACATGCATAATTGCATATCGGGATTGTAACATCACCAGTCACTTGATGTCAACGTCACAAAAAAAGACCCGCATATACTTTATAGTTGGACAACAATCAAAAAAGACAAGCGTGTATATTAATCTAACAGTAAAAGAACAATTAATGCTTTACAGGGCCTTGCAGCATGGTAAATAGGAATGTTATTTTTTCAACTTTTCCTGGTACTAATTATACAGTTTCAGGAAGAACTGATGAAAGTCATAAAGTAAACTTAACTACATCATACTATTTCATTTGCATTATGGCTTGTTTTGCATTCAGAGATAATGAGTGAATAATAAAATGCGAATGCTATGAAATTGAAATTACAATACGAGAAAACGATCAGCGAGGTAAAGAAAGAATTCACCCAGGTATTCCCGCATTTGAAAGTTGAATTTTGTACAACAGAAAATCAAAATCTGGTTGCCACGCACGCTTTACCTGATACCACAGCACTTGGAGACATCACCGGTGTGCTAAAAGAAGGGTTTGTTGATATAGCTTCAACTACGCCTTTAAAGGAAATTGAAAAAGTACTACAACAACAATATTGCCTGCCTGTTCAGATTTGTTACAGGCCAGCACAATGATTTGGTCTTAGCAGAGTGTCGATGAAGGGGAACTTAAGCAGTGGGTTCCCCTTTCAATTTTTAATAACTGAAGCAATTATTTCTTTTCTCCGGCAGTTTCCTTACATTTTTCAGCCAGGCTGGCTACATACTTCACATCCATCAGGGCGGGCGCCGCACTATCCATACTGGGATATCCAGATTTCAATTGTTCCAGGATGCATTTACATTGCACATAGGCAGCAGGTTCCCCTATTTTGACCTTCGCACTGTCCACACAACCAGACATGAATTCATTTTCTTCCTCCTTTGGCCAGGTATAAGTCTTTGAGCTGGCAGATCCTTTATCAATTGATACAGGTGTCTTTGGTCCATTCTTGCAAGCTGTTAACAAGGCTAAGGCAAACATGGGAACGATGAACTTTTTCATATTGATGGGTTAAGGGTTCTGACTAAAGCTTTCATGAATGTATCAAAAATTAAGATAACCGGTGTCATTTAAGATAAAAGGAACAGGATACCTTAAGCTCATGCATTTCTGGCATTTTTTATGCTTATGAGTTCCGATCTCAAAAAATCAGGGAAACTACCGAACCAAATTCCCTGCTTTATTTCTTTACCCCTTATAAAAAACATTATGACCAGCACCATCTCCTATCCATGGACAAAGGAAAAAGCAGTTCAATTGGGCATTTCTGAAGAAATTCTAACCTGCGCCCTCGATATTCTTTTCCAAAACCGCAACCTGGTTAATGCCATAGATAATAAGGTTGAAATGGATGACTACATCTACAGAGCCATCTTAAAACAGGCATTTTCCCAATATAAAGAACAGGCACAATTGGCCCTGGAAGATGGTGACGTATCTGAAAGACTGCAGGCAGAAAAAGAATTATCGGTCATTAGCCGAGAAGAATTGGTTACCGACCCTTTTTACAGGGCTGTTCTCCCTCTATTGATCAAAGTTGTAAGTCCTGACCCTATTTTAAGGATGCATGCGGAATTAACTTCTTCCATTGTGCTGGACCTTGCAGACTTTAAGCGAAAACACAGGACCACTTCTGTAACAGAGGTTTTTGTACGCCATTGTGCTGCAGAGCTTCATAGCTCATCAATAAATTGACCTTAAATATTATATATAAATAACTATCTCATACAACCTTTGGGCATTCATTGCCGTCTTTTAGGTATAGGATGTAGGACTTTAAACAAAACTCAGGGGCTGGATTTTTATTCGGCCCCTTTTCTTTTGCCCTTACCTTCTACTTTAATAGAATTTTTTACACCCATTAAACCCTGGGATTGTTTTACAGTCTTAGTTAACGAACAAATGATCCGTTATTAAATGTTCGGCCCGTTGACAAGTACCCTGGAACGTTGTTAACCCATATGAAAACTCCCTAAGGAAAACACCACACCCTATCTATGTGAAACCGGTATCTATATACCGGTTTTTTCTTTTCCCTTCTTTAATGGCATAAAAATTACAGCAGTACACTTACTAACCTTCAATTTTACAATTATGGCACCCAAAAACGGACCTAAGAACAAAGGCACAAATAAGGCTGCTGAAGAAGAAGGAGAAATATCAAAAGTTAATAGAAAAGAAACCAGGGAAGAACAGGAAAATGTCACTATAGATAAAGATGCCCAACATTATTTTGATGCCCAGGACGAAGACCAGGAGCTAAATACCGATGACAACAAGGAGATCCCTCTTTAACAGTAAAAGACTATAGTGTACACCGGTAGCAGTATCAGGCGTAAAGACCCAGCATTTTTTCCGTCAGTTCTTCCAGCTCACGCATATTGTTGGGTTTAACAAAGTATTCGGTAGCTCCATTTTTAAGACATTCCTTCATATGAATATGGGCATTTGAAGTGCTTAAAATAAGCTTAGGAATGGGTCTGTACCTGGGTTGCTCTGCCATTTGAGAGAGTACTTCAGATCCTGTAAGTTCAGGCATATTATAATCGAGGATGATCAGCCCGGGCAGCGATTCGTCTGTACAGGATGCAAGGTATTCCATTACCTGTTTTCCATTAGATACCGAATGAACCGATACATCCGGTTCCTTACTCAGGATCACTTCCTGCAATAACTCTACATCTTCAATATCATCATCGGCCACCAGGATGGTACGTTTTTCAGGCATATTCTTGATCTTTTCCAGCCAAAATTTTAATGCTGGGAACGGCGTCAAAAGTAATATAAGAAAAATTATAGTTGAACTTAATTAACACTCCGGAATAGTAAAGCAATATTAAAATATGGCCCGCATCATACAGGCTGATTTTGCCTGGCCCCGAATAGTATTGATTCAACAAGTCTATCCGTTGCCTACTCTTTGGATTTCCTCACCTGCAGCTCTTTCTGCAGGCTTTGCAGCTTTAAATGTCTTACCAAAACGGTAGGTAAAGGATAGCGTCACTACCCTTGTATCCCTCGTGAGCTTGAATGTTTCTGTGGCACTGTAAAAGGAAGTGAACCCTTTCATCCATTGGGTATAAAACAGGTCCCGGGCCGCCAGTTTCAGGTTGCCCTTATTTTTCATTACTGATTTTGAAACACCTAATGATAACTGCCCGGCCGGATCTACTACTTCCTGTATATCATTTTTGCTTTTTGAAGTATAAAATCCGGATAGCTCCCCTCCCCATCCTTTTTTAAAGCGGAATTGCTGGTTCATATTCAAGCTCCACTGTGTAAACCGGGCATTATAGTTTTTCTCAATAAACCCTTCCATATTCCGCCGGTTTACCACTCCCTGCATTGTCATACTCCACCAGGAGCTAACCGGGAGTTGCAAGGAAACAGATAACCCAAGGTTTTGCAACCGGGTAAGATTACCCTCCGTATAGATCACCAATCCATTGCTATCTACAGGAAATACCTGTGAAAAATAATCTGTTGTAGTGCTATAGGATAGTGAGGTGACCAACAGGTTTTTATAACTATGCGAAAGATTGATATTCCAGGTGTATTGTGGACGGAAATACGGGTTGCCTTGTTGGTAAGTATATTTATTGATAATGAAAACAAATGGATTGAGCTTTTGAAATGCAGGTCTGTCAATGCGCCTGCCAGCACTTAATGAAAAGCTATTGGCAGAATCCGCATCTATGGCAAATGAAAAATTAGGGAACAGGCTGTTATAGCTTCGCGAGAAAGAGGAATCTTTTACAATGGAATTTCCCAACTGGTTGGCTATATAAGCAGTCCTTTCAAAACGCAATCCACCCTGTATATGTAACGCTGCCAGGTCTTTTTTACCTGATAGGTACAGTGCATGTATATCCTCGGTATATAAAAAATGGTTGCTTTTCCCTTCATCTGGATACCAGCTATTGCCATCAAGCCATTCATAGGCAGCCAGGTTGTCTGTTGTGATATGGGCTGTTTTAATACCTGTTTCCCATTTCAATCCTTTCCAGGCATCAGCATAATCTGCCCTGCCTGATAGTATTTTGATAGTAGAAGGAAGGGAAGCCCTTGTTGCTTCCTGGTAAACAGCAGGGTAAAGGCCACCATTAATAAAATGCTGGGAAGCTTTTATGGTATATCCAACCAGGTCGATAGCACTGCTGAAGGTTCGGGAGGCCGAAGCATAATGGTTAAAACTTAAACTGGCACCGCCACTTTCCCAGTGATTATTGTTGTTACTGATGGTTTGTATGATCGAGTCAGTTCCTCCTCCCGGGGCCAGCCACCGTGCTTCATTATTCCCACCGCTTTTCCGATTCAAAACCAGGCCGGTAAATACCAATCCAATGGTTGACCGTGCATTAAGGTTATAATCAAGCCCTGTTCTCAGGTTATGAACTGATCCCCGCCCGTCAAGAAAACTCGGTTGTTCCAGGATTGAAGCAAGGGTTATGTCATCCTGCCTGTAGTACCTGCGGGTGGCTTCTATTCTTGTAAAATTCCTGTTACTGTTCAAACTGTAATTAAGGAAGGTATTGAAGGCCCCAGACCTATAGTTCAATTGCAGATTGTTGTTATACTTGGCATATCGACCCTGGGAATAAGCAGTGGTCAGTGAACTATTGAAGCCTTTTTGATTGGTCTTTTTGGTTTTGATATTGATCACGCCTGCATTACCTGCTGCATCAAAAGATGCGGGTGGAGCATCCATGATTTCCACCTGGCTGATCTGCGATGCGCTCATTCCGCCCAGCAATGTGGAAAGTTGTGCACCATCAAGGTAGGTTTGCTTACCATCTACCAGTATGGTCACACCACTTCTACCTTTTAAAAGCACATTACCCTCCTTATCCATGGTTATGCCCGGGAGCTTTTCCAAAGCTTCCATTGCCGTTGTCCCTGCCGATGAAAAACCCGCTTCCATATTAACCACTGTTTTCCCTGGCTTTATTTCAATAAAAGGCTTATGCGCTGTAACGGTTACTCCAGCTAAGGATTTATTTCCGGTTTGGAGTTGTACATCAGGCAATTGTAAATAATCAGATCCCGGAAATTCAAATAACCCTCCCAGGCGACCGGCAAAACCTACCCTGCTTGCCCTGGTGAAATAAGAACCTGGCTTTAGGTTGGAAAACCAGGCAATACCCGAAGAGTCGGTCAATCGGGCCATTACAAAGGAAGAATCACTTGCTTTTAGTAATTCGATGGTGACATCTGGTAACCCCTGGCCATTTTCATCCAATACTTTTTGACGGATTACCGGTACCTGCTGGGCCATTAAAGGTAAAAGGCCTCGCAAAAACAGGATCAGTCCCATTATTAATATCCTATGCTGCTTTCTCATTCAGCTTCCAATATAGGAATGCAGTTTCCGGCCGATGCAGATTTTTATGGGAGTGGTAAAATAATAAGATGAAAAAGATAGCTTTCCCGTATCCTTAAAAGGAAATGGGAATAATTCAAACAGTTGGGCCTTGTCGCATTATTACATGGAATATCACAGGAAAGAACCTGCTATAAACAAAAAGCTCCTTTCCGGGGAAAGAAGCATTTGGTATAGCAGCAAATTATTTAATGAACCAGTTCAGGCTTTCCCGTCCTTGTATTGGCATACTGAACTGAAGGTTGATTGGGATTCTGGATGTCAAACTGCAGTCCTACATCAAACTGGCTGAAATCATTTTTGAGTTCATAGGAAGTCACCTGCAAACCTTCCGCAGATCGGCGAACCGTGAGGTAATGAAACAGGGGCTTATAATTTTTGCACAGGTCGGGCAGGCAATTCCCATCCTCTTTTAAGGGTTGGTGCAAACCGCCGCCACCTCCAATAACCATAAAATCCTTGCCTTTGATATTGTAATGCTCAAATCCATGGCAATGTCCTGAAAGGAACAGTTTGCTCTTTTTGGATTCAAAGAACGGAGTTACAAACCTGTTCTGAACCGCTGTTGATGGACCTACTATTTTGCTGTTTGTATAAGGTGAATGGTGGCAGGTGGTAATGATGTACTGAATGGAAGAATCCGCATCGAGTTTTTCCAAAGTGCTTTTATACCAGTTCACCTGTTCTGAATCCTCTTTAGGAGTAAGAGATTTAAAATTTGAATTCAATAATACAATGGCAACAGAATCCCGGATTTCAAGATATCCTGTGTGTTTATGTTTAGGGAAGCGTTGCTGAAATTTTGCCTGTCCTTTTTTGGAAAAACCCATCACTTCATGGTTCCCAAGAATAGCATATACATCTATTTTTCGGTTGCGGAGCTCTTTCAGGTAAGCATCAATAGGTTTCCATTGTTTATTACTGTAACCAAGATTTACCACGTCACCTAATAAAAAAAGAGAACCAGGGCGGCGTGATCCTATATCAGTGAAAACCTTTTTAGTCGCCAACCTATTGTTATTGGCTTTTAACCATAATGTTTCCACCCACATAGGCGCCTGCGTGTCACTGGCAAAAGCAATTAATGTACTGTCATTGGGCAAATCTGGTTGCCCTGATAAAATTGGTTTTTCAGTTGGTTGGCTGTTTAAAAGTCCGCCAGGGAAGTTTAACATACAGAAGATAATGAGTTTTAAATACATGCCTGTTTTTAAATTAGCTGTTTGCCGAAAGTAATGTTGGGAAATATATATTGATGGTTGGAGGTTTTCTTAAGGTCGGAAAGAAATAGGAAAAGGTAAATGGAACAGTGAAAATTACCCGGCCTGTTAACAATGCATCGTCTGTAAAATCTTTTTCAAATATCGGAATGTTTGAGCCAAATCAATCCCAATGGATTGCTATAAATTTCCTAATATCAATCCGGCATACCAGGCTCATGTATTGATGAGTTTGACAAAAATGAGCGCAATAATCAATGAGCGATCTCATTAAATTAATGTAACTTTTAGAAAGTATTTCTTCACCTGGTATCCTCGGATTCTACCCCTTCCGCACCCCGGATCTAGATTATTAACTATTAACTTAAAAATTTATGAAACAGATCATTGCTGGTGTACTCAGCTTGTTCCTCCTTGTTGGCAGCATCCAGGGGATTGCTCAAAAAAAAGTTAGCGGTAAAAAAACCATGACCTGGACCACCAAGTCAGAAGAGGCTAAAAAGCTGGCTTCACAGGGGGTGGACCATTTTCTGAATATCGAATTCCCACAAGCCTACCAGGAATTTACCGCTGCTTTAAAGCTGGACCCCGAGTTTACGATACCGCTGGTATTTATGGCCAACCTGAGCACAGGCGACGTAAAAAAAATGTATATCCAGAAAGCCATAAAAAGTGCAGCTAATAAAACAGAAGGAGAAAAATTATTTGCTTCTGTTGTGGCTGAAGGAAATACTCCTGCAGAGAACAGGGCTACCTGGGCCAAACTTCATGAAATGTTTCCTGATGGAGGCATGATAGGGGCCTTCTATGTTAATACCAGGGAGACGCCGGAAGAACGCTTTGCAGCCGCAGAAGAATACATACAGCAGTTCCCCGACAATGGATTCATGTACAATACCATCGCTTACATGTATATGATGGAAAAGAAGGATATGGCAATGGCCAAAAAGAATTTTGAGAAATATATTGAGCTCTATCCCGAAGGATCCAATCCTTACGATTCCATGGGCGAATATTACCTGAATGTTGGTGATAAAGAGAATGCTAAAAAGTATTATTCCATGGCTCTCGAAAAATATCCATTTACCAACAGCTCCATTACAGCTCTTCAAAAATTGAATGAAGAGGGAAAAACGCAGGTTAAAAACTAAGGCATACCATAGTTCATTAAAAACAGGATCACAGAGGTCCTGTTTTTAATGATTACTCTTCCTTCTATTTAATATCTCCAGGTAAAAGATTTAAAAGCTGGCTTCATAGGTAATACTGAAATTCACGTTCTGAAGGCCACCATTAAAAGTTACCGGGTTGATCCCGCTATGACCATCTGAAATATTGGAATATAGCTTGCCATCTTCCATTACTACCATTGTATATTTTCCCGGTGACAGCGCTACCTGGAAAAACCCGTTCTCATCGGTTTCAATTTCTTTTACCAGGTTTGTAGAGAAGCTGCTAAAAAAATCACTGTACACACCTGCTTTAACTGCCTGGCTCATTAGTGTGTATTCATAAAAACGAACCGTTCTCCTGGCAGGACAGTTACTGCATCCTGAAGAACCGGGCATGCAATTACCTTTCATGAACGAAACGGTTCCCCATACACCCTCTGCAATTGTAACTTTAGCAGCATTAGTTGTATAAACCTTTTGAAGATTACAATCGGAGAAAGGATTTCGATGACAGGAGGCCAACAATAGCACCAGGATAAGTAAGGAAAATTTCATACGCATATGGACAAACCATTCTATCCCAACGTTGCATGAGCTGCAAACTTTATGGACCTACCATTTTAAAAACCGCCATATCCATTGCAGTTGCAGGCATATGGTTCCATCCCTTGATTCCGCAGCATCCAGCCATTTCACCTCTGCGCCCAGGCCCATATTTTTTGATAACGGTTGTATATAGGAAGCTGCCGCCATCCATCCCACACTTATTTTCTTTGACCTTGTTTTGCCATTATAATCCAGGTTGGTGGTTAAAAAATAAACTCCCGATCCTGCAAAAACATTGAAACGCTTAGTTAGAGCCATGGTCCATTCCACCAACAGTGGCGTTGCATTCAAAACGACCCTACCTTTTTGGCCAGCAGAATCCTTCAGGGTATAATTGAGGAAGGTCATATAACCTGTTTCCAATCCCACCTTTACCAAATGATCGGGGTGCCACATGATCCTGATGGTTGAAACAGGATTCACATTTTGTATGGTAGGATCCAGGTAGGCAAGATCTTTGGAATAAGCAGGATAATGCCCCAAACCACCACTTACATACACTACAAAAGAATAATCCCCTCTTCTCACGGGCTCCGAAGTGAAACCTCCCGGTTGTGCATATGCGCAAATGCTCCACAAACAAGCAGTGATCAATAATATTTTTTTACTGTTTTGCATAGTAGTAATAAGCAACAATGGAAGGATAGTTTGACAATATGCCATCAAAGTCCCCCTGGTTCATGTATTCAAATACGTTTTCCGGCACATCAAGGGTCCATACAAAAGCCCTGCGGCCCTGTGCATGCACCTGCTGCACCTGTTCATTCTGCAGCCCCAGTGTCCATCGGGGTGCCCATATCCTTGAATTAGCTGCCACCACATCCTCAGGCGTCAATTCACAAACAGAAGGAATATTATTATGATCAGGCAAAGCCAGGAAATTATTCAATACCTGCTGGTCGGGAATACCTATGGTTATTTCCAGCTTTCTGCCAATGGCTGCCGCTTCCTCCATATATTGTTTCTGCACTTTCACCAATTCATCTATGGGCCCTGTAAATTTTGTATCCAGCCATACATACTGAAGGGCAGTATTATACACTACGGTATGCAAGGCTTCCTTCAGCGTAGGTATCCGTTCACCTTTCTTCAAACGTACCAGTGTAAATAACTGGTCATAGCTATAATTTTCTATAGGCCCCAGTAAACCATTTTTTTGAATCAACCGTTCGTTCAGGGTTGCATCATGAAACAATACAAATACTTTATCACTGGTTTTACGCACATCTATTTCAATTCCCGTCGCCCCAAACCTGGAAGCCAGGTTGATCATGGCCACAGAATTTTCAGAAGCGGGCAACAGGTCAGTGGTGCTTCCTCCACCCCTATGTGCCACTATCTGCAATGGCTTTGATTTGTATAATGGCCTGTTATACTTTAGCCGAAGTGGTTGATCAGGCATGGCCGGTCCATTGCCATAAACGCCATCAAGCACTATACTATCCGCAGATCCTAAAGGGATGCCATTTAAAAGTTGACGGGCTCCATTGGAAGCGGCGATGGTAAACCGTGCAATACCTGTCTCGGTATTGACCATCTTTCTCCAGTAGCCGTTCAGCAAAATATCATCCCCGCTTTTTTTCCCTTCCAGAATAAAATAGGAAACCTCTTTTTCGCAAAACAGGGAAAGATGGTAAACGGTGTCGGCTCCATTGGCAGTATAGCTCCATTTGGCTGCAGCTGCAGGTCCAAATATTTCACTGCCTTCCTGGAATTTATACATTCCTTCAATGCCTAGCCTGGCCAGCGAAGGCAATTTTTCAGCTGATTCAAAAACATCCCAGCGTGTATCGGGTACCGGCGCTTCAAAATTCCTTTTACAGGAAAAAGCGATCATGCCGAACAGGAGTAAGGTGATACTGTTTTTCATAAGATGATACCAACAATTACCTGTGGAAAGAATAAGTTACGGTCATAAGGTTCAAACAGTGTCCATGTTTGCCAGTAGAAATTCGTATACATGGCGCGGAAAGCCAGGGTCAGGCTTTTTTTACCATAAAATGGCTGTTCAAGTGCCACCGTGTAGGCCGAACCGCTGAATAACCTGTAATCAGTAGTTACTTTAATATCCCCGGCGTGCGTATTGATCCCGATGTTCATCATGCTTTCTGCTTTAAGCGTTAACAGGATACGTTTGTTGAATCGGTAACCCAGTGAAAGGTTCGGATAGTTTTGCCAGCCGGTCCCCTTGGTTTTTACCCCCTGCACATTGATGAAACCAAACCAGAATCCAATATCATTTCCTGCAGCAATGGAAAAGCGGTCACTAACAGGAACGGCTATCCTGGGACCCAGCGTTGCCAGGTTTTGCAATCCCTGCAGGGATAAGTGACCATCCAGGTACCATTTATTATGTAGGCGGCGCAATACATGCACATCACCGGCAGGCATCCTAAAATGCAGTTCCTCCGTGATCTCGTATGGCATGGTAGTAACGGTGAAACCAACAGAAGTGCTCCACTTGCGATCCATTGGGTATGGGAAAAAAATACGCTTCTGGTGATCGATAGGTACATCCTGTGCTTTTACCACAGCCTGAACGGCCAGTAATAAAAACAATAGCACCAGTTGAATACCTTGCCTGCAACTATGATTCATATAATGAAATAACCGGTAAAAGATTAAAGTGGTTCAGGATAAAATAGAGGATTTGAATCATCCATGTCAACCATTCAGGCCAACCCTGCAGTAGTTATACAATTAATGGGCCGCAGGTAAAAGGAAGTAAATGGGGAATTGATACCAGGAAGGCCTTAAAAAAAATAGACCCCTGTGGAAACAGGGGTCGCAACCAAAACTAACTGCTTATGAGAAAAATTTTCTGCTTTGTAGAATACAAAATTACTCATGACAATGATAATATCTTGTTATCGCAATGTTAGTAGAGGATTAAAATTCCATTATAATATTGATGGTGATCAATGATATGTGCATGATATAATATCATATCGTAATACTAATTGCCAAACAATGGAAAATGAAAAATGAAAATGCACAGTAAAGCCCTTTGCGTTTTCTTTATTATTTTTAGCCGGATGCCAATGAAAAGATTTGTACTACGCGAGATCAAAAGCTACTTCCTCATCATCATTGCCATCCTTTCCGCCGGCATGGGCATTAAAGGATACCTGCTCTCCAGTCATTTTATCGATGGAGGAGTTACCGGCATTTCCATGTTGCTGAATAATATATTTGGCTGGCCTTTGTATATTCTCATACCCCTGATCAATCTTCCATTTATCATCCTTGCCTATTACCAGATGGGTCTCAAGTTTGCCCTGAAAAGCTCTCTGGCCATAGCAGGCCTTGCGCTTTGCCTGGCCTTTGTTCCCTACCCTGATGTGACTCCTGATAAATTACTGACTGCCGTTTTCGGGGGATTCTTTATTGGCCTGGGTATAGGCTTAGCCATCAGGGCAGAGTCGGTACTGGACGGCACCGAGATTGCCGCCCTCCTGGTAAGCAAAAATACCAGTGTACTGAAAGTAGCTGATGTGATCCTGCTGCTTAACGTGGTCATTTTTGCTACCGCTCTTTTCTTCCTGGGTGTGGAACCTGCCTCCTACTCCATCCTTACCTATTTTGCGGCTTCCAAAACCATAGAATTCCTTTTGTACGGACTGGAGGAATATACGGGTGTGACAATTGTTTCTCCCCACAGCGATATCATCAGGGATCACATTACAGAAGAAATGGGAAGAGGTGTGACCGTATATAGTGGGAAAAAAGGTTATGGAAAACGCGGTGAAAGTGATGCGGAAAATGATATTCTTTTTACTGTGGTCACCCGGCTCGAAGTTGGAAGATTGAAGACCATTGTGGATGCCATTGACCAAAATGCCTTTATCATCCAGCACAGTATCAATGATATCCAGGGCGGAATGGTAAAGCAAAGAGGCCTTCATTGACAGCAATTATTTTTTTCCTTGATCATGATATTGGTGGGTAGTAATACCAAAATAAGTTATGTACATTTACCGCCTAAAATATCCTACATGAAACTTTTTGTAGCTGGCCTCCCTTACGATCTTTATGATGATGAATTGATGGAGATCTTCGAAAAATTTGGCACTATTGCTTCTGCCAAAGTTACCATGGATAAAGAAACAGGTAAAAGCAGGGGTTTTGGTTTTGTGGACATGCCCAATGATGAAGAGGCTAAAGAAGCTATTGAACACCTGAATGACATTTCTCTTGGCAAAAAACCATTAGTGGTAAAACAGGCTGATGACCGTGGTGGTTCCGGTGGCGGACAAGGCGGTGGCGGTGGTTTCCGTGGCGGCCAGGGTGGTGGCGGATTTAATAAAAGAGACGACAGGGGCGGCAGGCGATATTAATCAACTCAAACCTTATAATTAATAAAGAGCAGCATTTTAAATGCTGCTTTTGTTGTTGTAACAGGTCCTTACTCTTTTAAAAAACCGAGCACCATTTCTTTAAATAGCCCTGGCACCTGGATGTGAGGGATATGCCCAACTCCTTTAAGTTCAATAAGCTTTGACCCCCTGACCTGTTGCTGCAGGTACTTTCCCAATAAGGGATACTGGCCGTGCTGCTGGATAGTCACTTTGTCCAGCAGGTTCTTTCCAACAATAGTTCTGTCGGCCTGGCCAATAATAGCCAATGTAGGCACCCTGATATTTTTTAATTCGTATACCACCGGCTGTTCATAGATCATCTGGTAGGTTAGCGCACTGGCCCAGGTAGCTTTTTTAAAATCCGGAAATTGCAGTGCGGCATATTGCGCATCCACATAAGGTTCATAAGCTTCTTTCCATTCCGGGTAGTAGGATTGCTGGTATTTTTTCAGCGATTCCCTGGTAGCCTTCAATTCACTGGCATATTGTTCATCTACGGAATGATAAGGCACAAAAGTTTTGTAATCTTCAAGACCTATCGGGTTTTCGTATATCAGCTTATCCACCATTGTGGGGTACATCAACACAAACCGGGTACCCAGCATGCCACCCATGGAATGGACAAGCAGCGATACTTTTTTCACGCCCAGGGTATCGAGCAATTGTTTGGTATTGGCAGCCAGCAAATGAAAACTGTAATGAATACCAGGCTTGTCCGAATATCCCCAGCCTACCTGGTCGGGCACAATGACCCTGTAGCCTGCCGCAGATAAAAAGGAGATCACATCCTTCCAGTAAAAGCCATTAAAATTTTTGCCGTGCAACAACAAGACTGTTCTCCCATTTCCCTTTACGGGACTGACATCCATATAGGCCATACGCACAGGCTGTTGCTCTATGGTAAGACCGAGATAGTGTACCGGGTAAGGATATTCCGTTTTTTGGGCTCTTGTTATAAGTAAGCCGTGTATGAATAAAATAGTTACAAGGATATTTTTCATGGTTAAAGGGTGTTGGTTAAAAAAGCAAAATGCAAAGAAACAAAACAGTGGCTTAGTGCAGCCTGGCAGCTTCCCGCTGATGGTACAATTTTAACCGGTCATTCATATAGTAGATCACTTCTTCGTTGGTTTGATGCTGCCGCAGCCATTGATAGGAAGGTGTATTTTCATACAGGAACTGCCTTAAAGTGTCGCCCCTGAAGCCGGTATAAAAAGCCACCATCGCTGCAGGATAACGGTAATTGACATAGGCTATTCTTTCAGTTTCTTCAAACAACTTTTCTTTTTTGCGTTGATCCTGGTATTTACGTTTGGTGAACTTATCCAGGTTCAACACGATACCAAAACCTTCATGACGCCTGTTGGAAATTGTTGAGAGTTCTTTCCCCCGCATCAGGTCAAATGTGGAGCGGCGGTCTATACTGTCTGACTGGTATTTGTTATAGCGTGCACTTACCGTGACATTGGGTAGAATATCACCTGTGGGAGAGAGATAAAGTGTAAGCGTATCCGTTGATAAAAAGGAATACCGAAGCGTGTCGCTATGGTACCCGGGAGCAGCCGCCAGGACCAGGTCGCCGGGTGATAATTTGAGCGTAAATAAACCATTGCCATCAGTTTGAAATACAACCCTTTTTTTTTCATTCAACAGGGTACCGTTGCTGACAGGAAAATGAGTGATGCTATCCTTCAACAACCCACTTACCGTTACTGTTTGTGCCTGGCAACAATATCCCAGGCAAAACAGGAAACTAAAAAAACAAATGGCTTTGTACATAGTGCAGGTTGACTATGAAATTAAACCAACTACCCATCGCAAATGGTTAAGGGCAGGTTAATAGAAACAGATGCAGGCCCTTTCTTTTGAGCATTTTCAAATATCTTGCAGATGAGCAAACTAACCATCATCATGAAATCTATAGGCTATATGAAAATCCCTGGAACCCTGTTCGTACTATTTATTGCAGTTACCATGCACGCTCAAACTTCATCGACCTCGCTGGCTCTTATACCAGAACCGGTATCCGTTCGCACCGGTAAAGGCCAGTTCACACTACCCTCACAGGTCATCATAGCCGCACCAAATGTTGTGGATATGAAGGAGGTAACAGGTACACTGGTGCGCCGCCTTTCAACCGCCACAGGATCAAAGATCACCACCACTGTTTCATCGCCCGATGCCGTCATTCAACTGGAATTGAATAAGGTGAAGGATAATAAGATTTGTGCGGAAGGTTACAATCTTTCTGTTACACCAAAAAAAATACTGGTAAAGTCTAACAATCCTGCCGGGCTGTTTTATGGTGTTCAAACGCTGCTTCAATTATTCCCTAAAGAAATAGAAAGCGATTCATTGGTTCGCCACATATCATGGAATGTTCCAGCGGTGGAGATCACTGATTACCCGCGCTTTGGCTGGAGAGGGTTGATGTTTGATGTAACAAGACATTGGTTTACCAAGGATGAAGTAAAGCAGTTCATTGATGACATGGTGCGCTATAAGTACAACCTGTTGCACCTGACCTTATCCAATGATGAAGGCTGGCGCATTGAAATAAAAGGATTGCCTAAATTGACAGAAGTAGGTGCATGGCGCGTGAAGAAGGAAGGATATTTTGGAACGTTTTCTCCACCTACACCTGATGAACCACGAAACTATGGTGGCTTCTATACACAGGAAGATATCAAAGACCTGGTGCAATATGCAAAGGCACGCTTTGTCAATATTCTGCCAGAAATAGATGTGCCCGGGCACAGCCTGGCGGCAGTCGTCTCCTACCCCGAACTATCCTGCACGCCCGATGCAAAGAATTACGTGGTTCGTTCAGGCGAGCAGATCATGGACTGGTCGCACGGAGCGCCACCTATTGCACTTGTTGACAATACGCTTTGCCCGGCCAATGAAAGAGTGTATGGATTCCTGGATACCGTCATCACACAGGTAGCTCAATTATTTCCTTTTGAATACATACATATGGGTGGTGATGAAACACCGCAAAACTTCTGGAAGAAAACACCCGAGATACTGGAGCTGATGAAAAGGGAAGGATTAAAAGACATGCACCAGGTACAGGGATATTTTGAAAAACGGGTAGAGAAGATCGTGCAATCCAAAGGTAAAAAGTTCATGGGCTGGGACGAGATAGTAGAAGCTGGCGTCACACCCACAGCAGGGGTAATGAGCTGGAGAGGCATGAAAGGTGGAATAGAAGCTGCCCAATCAGGTCATGAAGTGGTAATGAGCCCAACCACGTATGCATACCTCGATTACATGCAGGGAGATCCCATCACTGAGCCTAAAGTATATGCCTCTTTACGATTGAATAAAGCCTATGAATTTGAGCCGCTGCCTGATGGTGTCAATGCTAAATATGTGAAAGGCGGGCAGGGTAATTTATGGACAGAGCAGATCGCCAACATGCGGACAGTACAATATATGTTATGGCCCCGGGCATTGGCCATAGCAGAATCAGTTTGGAGCCCTAAGGAAAAGAAGAATTGGAACAACTTCTTTCCAAGGGTGGAACAACATTTCGCAAGGTTTGATATTGCCGACAGGAAATACTCACCTGCAGTGTATGACCCCATTTTTGAAGTAAGCCGTAATGCGGACAAAAGCCTGAAGATCACCCTTAGCACGGAAGTGCAAGGCCTGGACATCCATTATAGTTTCGACAATTCTTTTCCCGATCATCATTACCCGGTATATAAAGGACCACTTACGCCACCAAAGGATGCAGCGATGTTAAAACTGATCACCTATAGAGGAAACAAGGCAATGGGTAGAATGATCACCTTGCCAATTGAGGAGTTGAATAACAGGGCGGATAAAAAGAAATAAAACATGAAGCAACTACAATTAGCCATTAAATAAGTCTGGTAAACAAACTAATTCAATAAATAAAAGAGGCTATCTCAAATGTTTGAGATGGCTTCTTTTATTTCAGATAGGTAATGAAAATAATTTTCGGTAAGCAATTCTCTGCAAAATCATTTTAAAGGACTGGCACATATAGGTACTTTTCCATAGTTGTCAGATCGATTCACAAAACCAACATTAGCAGTAAAGGGTTATTAAATTCTGAGGATTCAAAAATGGCTTTAAGTGATTACAGCTAGCTATTTATTTCTTATATGAACCTGATATCAAACTGGTTCTTTAAAAATATATTGGTCATCATATTCGATTGCGAAAGCATTTAACATGTGCTGGTATTCTTCAAGAAAACTTTGTTTTTTATGATGCGCCTCCTGGTTTTCAATATAGTGGATCACATCAGGAACATGAGTCCTGGAATAGGAAAACGCACCATAGCCTTCCTGCCAGGCGAAATTTGGAGAATGCCCATGATTTTTAATCCACCTGCTACTTTCTGTTTTTACATTTTGAATTAAAGAAGAAACGGCCTGGTGCGGGCGCATGCCTATAAAAATATGGATATGATCAGGCATACTGTTGATCCGCAGCATTTTGTGATTGTTTGATTGAAATATGCCCGTGATATATTGATGCAGTTCTTCCTTCCATCTTGATTGAATTAGTGCTGCACGGTATTTTACTGCAAATACAAATTGGAGATGTACCTGGGTATAGGTATTTGCCATCTAAATGTTTTTACACAATATAAAATAATTCACAAGGCGTTCCTAAGGAACGCTAAATCGTTTTTCAAAATCATGGCTACCAACAAGATGTCCCTACGGGACATTTTGCAGGGATATTCATTTACCAATAGAGGATTGATTTACAAATCTCGAAGTGCCCCATGAATTCTGCAGGTAATGGCTAGATAGGAAAAGACAACGCCTTTGCCTATTAATGTCTAGTACTTTAACCAACGTTGCTTATGGTTATTAATAATTCCCCGCAAGGTCAAATCTCTTCATTTCCTCTAAGGACATCTTGTTCGTAGAAATGCAAGGAAAAGTGTTAAAAGGATTCCGTAGGTATGCGTTGTGATTGTATCCAACCAAGGAAAAATAATTAATAGTGTTAGCATGATTACCTGTTCATTGGTCTGTAGGGGACATCTTGTCGGTAGCAATAAGACAGGAAAAGATGACAGCGTTCCTTGATAGAAGTTATTAATAATTGTTAGCATTGATTACCTCCCATTGTCCCGTAGGGACATCTTGTCGGTAGCACCACAAGAAAATGATAAACAGCGTTCCATAGGAACGCCTTGTGCTCTCAATACCCAATATCAATGGGGTTATCATAATTGTTAGTCATGATTAACCTTACCATTAATACATTTAAAAGAGCAGAGGCTATCTCGATTCTGAGATAGCCTCTGCTTAATCATATTACTGAAAGAGATCGTTTAACCAATTCCCAACCTATTCATTGGCTTCTATTCTATCTTATAGCTTCTCCATCAATCAATAGGCTTGTAATCTGTGAACAGGTCGATCTTTGTATGCTCCACCTGCGAACGGTAATTGTTCCACTGGCTGGCATAAAAACTATTGATCCGTTTAACAGCCGCGGCTATCATAGCCTCTGCGTTTTTCACCAGTTGCTCTTCCTGTGTTCCGGGTGCTACACTTTTCGACATGATGTAATTCTGCGCCTCTTGCATGGTATTCATTACATTGATCGTGGGTGGACGGGACAATCCCTGGCGGTCAGATGTTTTTCCACTGATATACTCGCGTATGGCCTTGATACTATCCTTTGTAGCTGTTGTTAACTTTTGCAAAGAATCTATGTCCCTACCCGTTAGACCCTGCAGGTTAGTAGTGAGCTTTGACAATACCTCCTCAGATTCAGCCAGGCGGTCCATACCTGTCAATAATTTATCAGAGCTTTTACGCAGGCGCTCCAGCATGGCACGTTGCGCTGTCTTCACAGTTTCTGATTTATTCAGTCTCGGATCATCTTTAATAGTAACATGCGTGGAGTCAGCTTCCTTTCCGTAGGTCATCACCACTTTATATGTTCCCGGGAATACCTGCAGGCCCCCTGGCTCATTGGTTGTGACACTGCCACCCTTCGTAGCACGGCTGCCTGGCTGACGGAAACCTTTTTCTTCCATGCCCCACCATTGACGGTTTAATCCTGTATCGGCTTTCCACTTCAGGTTGCGGATCACTTCATTTTTGTCATTGTATATTTTAACAACTACACTATCCAAGGTGGCCTTGTCCTTTCCCTTCTTCATCGAGGTATCCGCATTTGCAGGGGCCATAACTATTTTAGCGGCCTGCGTTTTTCCTTTTTGCCCACTACTTACCGGCGAAGAAACAATTTTGTTATTGATATAATAAGAGATCTCTGCACCGCGTCTCCTGTTGGGGGCGCCCCATAATCCATAGGTGCTCCATTCATAGCCCGGCGCATCTTTAAAGCTGGCCTGGTAGGCCACCGGAGTTTCAAAAGCTGTAATGGATTTATCAAAGACCTGCCCTTTATTGGCTGCTATGCGCCGCAGTGGCCTGATATCATCCATCACCCACAAAGTACGCCCGAATGTGGCGATCACCAGGTCTGCTTCTCTTTCCTGTATAGCAAGGTCAAAAGTGGAAACCGCGGGAAAATCATCATTCTTCCAGTGCTGAAAACTATTGCCATTGTCAAAGCTTACCCAAAGGCCATGCTCACTGCCTGCAAATATCAAATTAGGTTCTGCAGGATCCTGTATCATGCACAAGGCATAACCATCTATATTCTTTCCTGCCAGCATGTTGGTCCATGTTTTTCCATAATCTTTAGTGCGGAAAATATAGGGCTTAAAATCACCACGACGGTAATCATTGGCTACCACGAAAGCTTCAGCCGCATTATAGCGCGAAGCCCTGACCTGGGGCACCCAGGCACCTACAGGCATACCGGGGATCTTTCCGCGAAAAGAGGTCCATGATTTCCCGCCATCACGGGTCAGTTGCACATTACCGTCATCTGTTCCTACCCATATCACGCCTTGTTCTTTGGCAGAAGGTTCTATGGCAAGAATGGTACAATAATTCTCTGCACCTGTTATATCAAGCGTCAACCCTCCGTTTTCCGACTGGTCAATTTTGGCCGTATCATTTGTTGTCAGATCAGGTGAAATGGTCTGCCAGCTCGCACCCTTGTCAGTACTCTTGTGTACAAACTGGCTACCGTAATAGATCGTGCTTTTATCAAAAGAATCCTGTGCTATAGCGCTGTTCCAGTTGAAGCGAAGCTTGACCGAAGTGTCAAGAGCCGGTGGCTTTAAAAACCAGCTCTCTCCTGTTTTATAATTCAGTCGCTGCAGGTTGCCTCCCTGGCTCATGGAATATACCCAATCCGGATCTCCTGCATCAGGCATGGCATCAAAACCATCACCGCCACCGATATTGTTCCAGTAAAAATTGCGCAGTCCCCCGTTGATCCAGGTATAGGCTGGTCCATGCCAGGTGCCATTGTCCTGCATGCCACCCATTACATTGTAGGGAAGCTGGTTATCTACATTGATATGATAGAACTGCCCTACGGGAAGGTTCTCGTTAAAGTTCCATGACTTGCCCCTGTCGCGGGTAATACCCATACCACCATCATTACCATCAAGGATAAAATCAGGATCCTGGGGCGATATCCACCATGCATGGTGATCGGGATGAATGCCACCATACGGTAGCAGGGTGCGAAATGTCTTGCCTCCATCTTCACTGATGTCTATTACATCATGAATGCTGTATAAACGGTTTTCGTTCTTTGTGTCCACCGCAATGTCCTGGAAATAAAAAGGACGGTTGGTCACCCATTTGGGATCACTGTTCACCAGTTCCCATTTAGCGCCACCATCATCGCTTTTGTATAAGCCATTCTTTGTGGCTTCCACCATGGCATATACCCGCGAAGGCATACTTTGGGAAAAGGCAATGCCGATGCGGCCATAATTGCCCTCGGGCAAGCCATCATCCTTTCCCAGCTTCTTCCAGTTTTTTCCACCATCATAGGTAATGTATAAGCCACTGCCAGGACCACCGCTTTTAAAGCTCCATGGGGTGCGGCGGTGCTGCCACATATTCGCTATTAGTTTATTCGGATTGGATGGATCAATCGCCAGGTCGGCACAGCCACTGGTATCGTTGGTATAGAGTAGACGGTTCCATGTAGCTCCTCCATCGGTGGTCTTATAAACGCCACGCTCCGGATGCTCCGCATAAGGATTACCAATAGCGGCTGCATAGACCACATCCGGGTTGACCGGATCAATAATAATACGGTGCAGGTTGCGTGTCTTTTCCAGGCCCATGCGCTTCCATGTCTTGCCTGCATCCATGCTTTTATAAATGCCCTCGCCAATATTCAATGAATTTCGTGGGTTGCCTTCACCAGTACCTACCCATACTACCGCAGGATTACTTTGTTGCACGGCCACCGAGCCTATATTGAGCGTGGGTTGCTGGTCAAATACGGAGGTCCAGGAGGCGCCAGCATTGGTGGTTTTCCATACACCTCCCGAGGCTGAACCAACATACCAGGTATTGGGATCTTTTTCCACTACATCAATAGAGGTTATACGCCCGCTCATGCCTGAAGGCCCGATATTGCGTGGCTTCAGGTTCTTAAGCCGGCTGATGTCAATGTTTTGAGCAATAAGAGTAAGAGAGAAGAATGTAAATACAACGAAAAAGAGTGGTCTCATCAGTCAATTTTTAAAACAGGGCTAAACTTACTGATAAGTTACGACAGTAGGAAGATAACAAGCTTCAGGTAGCACTTTACAGAGACTAAGGCATTACTGTTTCGTATATAGTATTACCAATTTAGGATGTTTGGAAACTATAGCATGCTTGCTTGAACAAAAGATCCTTGATGTATAGATTACTTCATTTTGAAGCCTGATCATAAAGCCGTAGTTACCAAATTGCTGCATAGCTTTCATTTGGGAGGTAACATCCAGGTCAGTAATATCCAGCATAGACTGAGAAGTATGAGGTATCACGATCTGTGTGGCAGCATCTGTTGAGGGCTGTGTTTGCCAGGTAAATGAAGTATTCCAGTTGCTGGTAACCCGCTGCAATAACAAGGTATTATCTATTCCATAGTTCGCATCAATAAGATTACCATTTAAAGGAGTTGGATTAGAGTAAAGTGATAGCCGCGCGGATGTAATTATTGCATTGGCGGGAAGCTGGCTTAGATCAAATTTTACCAACCCCCTTACATAAGCTGGGACACTGTTGATTGTCCAGGCAGCTGCGCCTATCTCAGGGGCTGTGGGGTCGCTATTACTTGTATTACCCACGAGTTGGAAATGCAGATCATATGGGTTTTGCGCAGGTTGCAGGGTTAGGGTAAAAACTTCAGGGGCCTTTATAGTAATGCTTACAGACTTTACACCTGTAGCTCCTTTATCATCTGTAGCCATTAATTGAAAAACATATACTCCGGAAACAAACCCACTTATATAGGTGGTTGATGAACCGTTATTATGGATGATGGCTGTTGTTGGACCAGATACCTGGCTCCATAGATAAGCCACTACGCTTCCATCCGCATCTGCAGCTGTCCCTGTCAGTTGCAGGCTGTCTGTTGCATTCTTTAGCTGCACGGTAACATCATTTCCAGCATTTACTGAAGGTGGTTTATTTTCAATTTGCTCCTTTTGGCAGCTGCAAAGAAAAAGAGCTAAGAATAAGCAATAACAAATGGCGGCTTTCATTTCAAATAAATGAAGGGACAAAATAACCAATAATTTTAATTAATAAAAGTTCTCCCAATAGGTTTTAAACAAGAGTTCCCCATGCCCCTTCTTAACGAATGCTGCGAAAAAAAAGTTGCGGATCATCTGAAACAGGTCCAGTCTATCTGCCAGTTTTCTGTTCTTTCCTGGGCGGTGGGGAATGAGGAATGCTGGGTATAGGAAACCAGTTTTCCCCCGGCATCGAGGATGTGATTGGAATATTGCCTTTCAAAAGAAGCAGGATAATGACTTGTGCCCTCACCACCAAATGAAGAACTGGCTAGCAGGTTCTCAGGCTGCAATTCAGGCATTACGTTCAGGTACTTCAGGAAAAAATAAAACATGTGGTAATCACCCAGCATATCATCAGGATACACCTGCGCCTTTGCTTTCCTGGAATGGTCATAACTGTAGTCTATCCAGGCTTTGTCAGAGCTCCTGTAAATACCTCCGAATGTAAGTCTTGAAACATTTTTATTTCCATTATCATAGGCCAGTTGGATATATGGAATCCATTGTCCTGCATCCGAAGAATGAACTTCACCGTTTATTTGTATCTCTCGCAGTACATTGCCCGCATAGATAAAATTGTACTCACGCCTGTGACTCCAGTCCAGGTAGAAAGGAGTAGCGGCTTTAGCACTTGTCAACCTGCCGTTTGCACTAAAATTTAAAACAGCTGTGGTATCACCATTATTTCTGGTAAAGACCATCGTTCCGGGCAGGTAAGAGACAGCAAGGTTAAAACTGTCACGGATACCAGTGGCCACATTCCTAAAGCGGCTATAAATTGATTGCAGCCTTGATGATGCATCGTAGGTTTTCGTAAATAAAGCAATGGGTCCCGTGGTTTCGGGAATGATCCCAGGTGCAGACGCCTGCACATAATCGCATTTGTTTTTATTGAAAATGCCATTCAGGCCTTTCAAGTCATTCTTTTTACAACTAGATGCTGTAAGAATAAGTAAGAAGCAGGCCAAATAAACTTTTCTCATAAAATGATGATTAAGGTGTTATATAATACCAACTCATCGGTTGGAAGCAATTGTTTGAATAATTATATCCAAATGTTCCATTGTTTATTCCTTTAAACATTTCCATTCAATGGTCCAGTTTTCCGTTTGATCCAGGTGTCCGCTCGTTGAATGTTGGGTATAGGTAACCAACCTTCCCTCAGCATCAAACTGATGATTGGAATATTGCCTCTCATAACTACCTGGATAATCATGAGGATTATCGCTACCAGATAAAGAACTGCTAAGAATATTTTCAGGCTGAATTCCAGGTATCACATTCAAATATTTAAGGAAGAAGTAAAACATGTGGTAGTCACCCAGCATATCATCCGGGTATACCTGCGCCCTGGCTTTCCTGGAATAATCATAGCGATAGTCGATCCATGATTTGTCAGAACTCCTTGAAATTCCATTGAAAGTAAGCTTGGTCATATTCTTATTTCCATTATCATAGGCCAGTTGGATGTATGGGATCAAATGACCAGGGTCTCCTGAATATTTACTTCCAGTGATTTGAATCTCCCTCAGCTTATTACCATTATAGATAAAGTTGTAGTTGCCCGTACCACCCCAATCGGGATAGAATGGGAAGGCCGCAGAAGCCCTTATCAACCGACCATTTGAACCAAAATTTAAAACAGCAGTTGTATCACCATTATTCCTGGTAAAGATTATTTGCCCTGGTTGGTAGAAAACGGAAAGGTTGAAACTGTATTGGATTCCAGTAGCTACATTTCTAAATTGGCAATATATGGATTGCAATTGTAAAGAGGCATCGTAGGTCTTGGTAAACAAAACAATGGGACCAAATAATTGTGGCCTTGTATAAAGAAAAGTAGCCTGTACATAATCGCATTTGTTTTTATTGAAACTGCCATTCAGGCCTTTCAGGTCATTCTTTTTACAACTATTAATTCCTGTTAGAATAAGGAGCAGCCAAATGAAGTATGCTTTTCTCATAAGCATAAAGTTTAAGGGTGACTAACAAATTAGCAGTAACAACATGGCCCTAGCTTATTATGAAAGCTATGATATTTATATCATTTAAAATATGACCATTATTAGCTATCCCCAATGATGAGCTTATTACCTGGTCCTCTCATTCTTCCGCTAATCCTTTGACCTCTCCTCACCAATCCTTTTAATCCTGTCAATCTTAGTTCTTTCTGCTTACCCTATAGCTACTCCCTATCAAAGCCCTGGGAAAGCCCTACCTAAGCCCACCATACTCCGTACCCGCACGGAGTATCCATACTGTAGATAGGGAGTTGCTATACCGTTGCTATGCTGTAGCTATGGCTAAAACCCGGAAGCGCATAGGGATGACTGTGGATAAATATTTCATCAGGGTAGCTTTTGCAATGCTAATTATTTTAGTATTTTGCCTTTCTAAATCCGATATCATATGCCAAGACAAATAAGCTCCATTAAAGCCATAGGCACCGTTGACGGTATTAACTTCTACCAGGAAAAAGGAGATTACCTGGCAAGGGAAAAGCCAGGTGTGGATACCAAACGCTTCTACAAGGATGATGCCTTTGCAGGCTCCAGGGCCAGTTCCGGCCGCTTTGGAAGAGGCAATACCCTTTGGTCGCTGGTGTACCGTTATGTGCTGCCTGGTTATAAGCGAAGGACCCTTGCCAATCTATGCAGGAAAAAAGGCATTGCCTATGCCCATGAACGGATAGGC
>NZ_JCANTR010000026.1:0-57810 GCF_059568575.1 Flavisolibacter ginsengiterrae DSM 18136 | reverse complement strand
CAATGCTTGATAAGTTCAGGGGCATACTTCACACAGATGGCTTCGGCGTATATGATCACTTTGCAATGCGTAATGACATTGTACATGCTAATTGCAACGCCCATGCAAGGAGAAAGTTCGAGCAAGCTTTATTTACTTCTTCTGAGAAAGCTCAGTATGTACTGGAGCAATATCGTAAGCTATATGCGGTAGAAAAGCATTGCAGGGAGCAAGAGCTAAACTTTGATCAGCGACTAGAGATAAGAAAAGAGAAATCAGTGCCGGTGTTTAATGAACTTGCATCGTGGTGTAAGGATCAGTTGATCAATTTACGAAGCGATGAGAAGAAATCGCCGATTAAAACAGCACTTGGTTACTTCTGCGCAAGAGAAGAAGAACTTTCCAGGTTCCTGCACTATGGCATGTTGGAAATAGATACCAATCTTATTGAAAGGTCTATCCGTCCTATAGCGCTTGGAAGAAAGAATTACATGTTTGCCGGTTCACATGAAGCTGCACAGAATGCTGCGATGATCTACTCACTGCTTGCAACCTGCAAGCTTCAGAATATCGATCCATACAATTGGCTAAAGAGTGTGATCAAGTTAATGCCAACGCACCCTGCATCCAGGATCGAAGATTTACTTCCGCAGTACTGGAACAGCCGCATAGCGCAGTAATCCATAATTAGAAGTCTTTTAAAACAAAATTATTTAACCAAACATGGTGGGCAATAGGTTAACCCCCTGTCGTTCGCCGTACGATTACGAAGCAATCTCCCTCTACGAAGCCTCATTTTTACCCCGTCATTGCGGCCATTAAATTGTACGTCATTGCGCCTCCTTTTCTCTTTCGTCATTGCGATGAGCGTGATAAAGCTTTCGGTGAAAACTACGTCCATGCGAGGAAGCAATCTCCTTCTACGAAGCCTATTTTTACCCCGTCATTGCGGCCATTAAATTGAACGTCATTGCGCCTCCTTTTCTCTTCCGTCATTGCGATGAGCGAGAAAAACCATTCGGTGAGTAATAATGTCAATGCGAGGAAGCAATCTCCTTCTACGAAGCCTCATTTTTACCCCGTCATTGCATCCATTAAATTGTACGTCATTGCGCCTCCTTTTCTCTTCCGTCATTGCGATGAGCGAGAAAAACCATTCGGTGAGTAATAATGTCAATGCGAGGAAGCAATCTCCTTCTACGAAGCCTCATTTTTACCCCGTCATTGCATCCATTAAATTGTACGTCATTGCGCCTCCTTTTCTCTTCCGTCATTGCGATGAGCGTGATAAAGCTTTCGGTGAAAACTACGCCGCTGCGAGGAAGCAATCTCCCTTTACGAAGAACGTCACTTATGGTAGAACGTCATTGCGCGGAGCTAGAAAAACGATTCGGTAAGTAGTACCATTTTGCGACACCAGTCCCGATTCTTGCGACAACCTGTCCCACTTATTGCGGGAAGCAACAATTTCATCTAGACCAAAATAAAATAATAGCCTTCTCGATAATCCCCCTCTACGAAGCATTCTATGTGCCTATGTCCACTCTATGTGTCTAAGTGGTAAAAAAACATCCAGGGCTACGACTATTCAAAAATTATCCAAATTAAAATCCACGTCCAGCGCCTCATTTCGAGATCCTTAACTATAGCTGTCATTGCGATGAGCTGGAAAAGCCATTCGGTGAGTGAAAACGTTAGGCGAGGAAGCAATCTCCCTCTACGAAGTGTTATTATCACCTCAATTTTAACGACAACCTAAAAAACTCTCCGATCTAAAGCGTGTCTGCAGCGCCTCATTGCGGGTATTCGATTCCTGCGCTGCTTATCTTTTACCGCACCCTCCGCAATTCAGCGCCCTTTGTCCGCCGTAGCGAAGCGAAGGAGGATTCACCCTCCGCGCATATCACGTCTTCGCTTTAAAGCCTTGTACTATTTGTAATGAAGCTGCAACTGTAAATGAAAGGTTGAAATCATAATGACTGAAGTATTCTGTAGTAAAGACCGTTGTGCGTTGGCCCCGCAGGCATACGCGGAGTCCCGCCATTGCGGGATGCCCTGCGCGTCTTTTTGCCTGCCCCGACGAGCGCAGTGGAACTCGGGGCTCCACTTTTTGGGCGAGCAACTGCGAAGCACCTCAGCGAGGCAAATAAAAAATATAAACCTTCGAGCTAAAAGAAATGGACAATAAACTTGCCGAAGGCAATAAAAACTATTGCACCTTACACCGATCCATATCATTTAAGATACCTCTTTCCCCAGGCGACGACAACATAAAAACATCTCGATCTAAAGACTGCCTGCAGCGCCTCATTGCGGATATTCGATTCCTCCGGCTTTTATCGTTACCGTAATGTCCGCAATTCAGCGCCTTCAGCATCTGCGCATATCACGTGATCGATCTAAATAACGTTCTACTTCGTAGTGAGGCAAACACAGTCAAGGTAAGATTGTAGTCGTATTGAATCTACCAACCAGTAGTAAAGACCGTTGTGCGCTGGCCCCGCTGCATACGCGGAGCGTTTATGTCAGCGTGCCTTTTCTTTGGTTACTTTCTTTGGGCAAGCAAAGAAAGTGACAAACAAAACTTGCCGAAGGCAAAAAAACTACACCTATATAAAAATCACTATTAAACAATTAACCCCGGCGGCAGCCCCTCATAATTTCCTCACCACGCACCGTACAAACGCCTCTCTCGGCCTTGGCGCCGACATCTGCCAGCAGCAGGAAGCAATCGCAGCCCTGATGCTGCTCTCCATCTTACCCGGAAAATGTTTCTTTATCATTTTCACCAGGTAATCCACTTCCCAGTGCTCATCACAGGAAAAAAAGAATCGGTCAGTATATATTTTCTTCTTCTGGTCATATTCCGACCAGTCATCATTCAATATTCGGTCCGGCATGGTACTTAAGTTTATAGATTATAGCTTGTAAATGTAGGCAGCTACAACTCAACAGCATATCCGGTATTTTACGGATATTTTTTCCTCCACTTGTAGTACTAATGATTAAGCCAACCGTCATTACTATTATCCTGCCCTTGATGTTGTTTAAAGTCCATTAATCTTATTGTATGAACCAGATCTATCTCGATAACGCCGCCACTACCCGTACACATCCCGAAGTACTTCATGCCATGTTGCCTTTCCTCTCGCATTGTTACGGCAATCCTTCCTCCACGCATTTTTACGGACGTGAAGCCAGGATTGCCATTGAGGAAAGCCGTAAAAAAGTGGCCGGATTGCTGGGTGTGAAGCCTGGAACCATTGTATTCACTTCGGGAGGCACTGAGTCCAGTAACACAGCCATCACGGCAGCTGTCAGGGATGATGGGTGCAATCACCTTATTACCTCGCCGCTGGAGCATCACGCGGTATTGCATCCATTTGAGCACTGGAGCGACAATGTAGGAATAAGCTCCTCACTCGTATCCTTAACCAATGAAGGCGGCGTATATTACAATAACCTCGAAGATCAGTTGATACAGTTTGATAAAGTGGGCAGAAAATGTTTCGTCACCTTAATGGGGGCCAATAATGAAACAGGTATATTACTGGACACCAAAAGGGTGGCGGATCTCTGCCTTCGCTACGATGCCATTTTTCATTGCGATGCTGTACAAACCGTGGGTCATTACCCACTCAACCTGGAAGAATTGGGTATGCATTATCTGTCTGCCGCAGCCCATAAGTTTGGTGGTCCCAAAGGCGTTGGCCTTTTATATATAAAAGATAAAGAAACCAGTTTCAGACCATTATTGCTGGGTGGAGCACAGGAGAGGGGCAATCGCGCCGGCACGGAAAATGTAGCAGGCATTGTAGGTTTTGCCAAAGCCCTGGAGCTCGCCATGGCCGGGTATGAGGAAAATAAAAAGTACATACTGCGGTTAAAAAATTACCTGGCCCAGCAACTAAGAGACCATATTCCCGGCATTCAATTTAATGGACCAGTGAATGACACACTATATACGGTGTTATCGGTCAACTTCCCCCGCAATGAAGACTCAGAAATGCTTCTTTTAAATCTGGATATGAAAGGCATCTGTGCCTCGGGAGGTTCGGCCTGTAGCAGTGGAGCTGCTTCGCATGTCATGCGCGAATTGGGTAAGCACAATGATTATGTAACAGTACGTTTTTCTTTTTCACCGGAAAATACTTTGAAAGAAATGGATACGGTCATTGGGGCCTGCGTATCTATTTTGAATCCGCAACAACAATTAAAACAAAAAACGGCCTGATAAAGAAGTTCTCACAAGCAGACTATAAGATCCAGCATCCGTGAATTCACCAGCCGCTATTCTTTCTTATGAAAAACCAACGATCCTGATCCTGTTGATATCGAATGGCCGTTTATCCGTACCCTTTCCCTAAAAACGGATGAACGCCGCAAAGGCACTAAGGCGCCAAGGAACGCTAAGATCTGCTGCGCAGGCTTGCAAGATTTGAACCACGGATACATTACGACACATTGATGCACAGAGTGAATGGCCATAAAGACACCAAGACACAAAGAAGCACAAAGGATAAATACTCGTGCCTATTATCCTACCCGTCATTGATCGCTCAACTCACCGTCATTGCACCCCTCAAACTCACCGTCATTGCGAAGAGCGTGATAAAGCATTAGGTTAAGACCATGCAATTGCGAGGAAGCAATCTCCCTCTACGAAGCCTTCTATGTGCTTATGAATTTCCCTCTGTGTTCTATGTGGTAAAAGAATCCTTCCGGTCTTGACTGCAAGCGCTCAACTTATCGTCATTGCGAGGAGCTTGAAAAACCATTCGGTGAGTGAAACGTCATTGCGAGGAAGCAATCTCCCTCTACGAAGCCCTCTAATAATCCCAATTTTACGACAAGGCAAAAAAACTTCGATCTAAGGACTGCCTGCAGCGCCTCATTGCGGGTATTCGATCCCTCTACCTTTCATCGCCAGTGCACCGTCCGCAATTCAGCGCCTTCAGACTCTGCGCATATCACGTCTACGATTAAAGGCCTTGAGCTACAAGTAGGAAAATTGCATCTGTAAATGAAAAACCGTAATCATAGTGTAACTCCCAACCAGTAGTACTGACCCTTGTGCGCCGGCCCCCGCTGCATATGCGGAGCATTTATGGCAGCGGTGTCCTTTTTGCTCCACTTTTTGGACAAGCAAAAAGTGGAATTAATAAAACTTTGCCGAAGGCAACTCATCCCAAACTTTCCAATTACCATCTATGATTCTAAAACCAAATGAATTAGTTTAACGCAGTTATTTAATGCTTACGATTATAACTAAAACTCCATCTAAAAAACCTTTCCCAAAAAATGGCTTCCTTTCTCAATACCCAGCAAATCATCCAAAGCATTTCAACCATTATTTCCAATTCAAAAAAAGAACTAGTACTCATAAGCCCCTTTATCCAGATAAATGATTCATTTGCTGAATCGTTAACACGGATAGATGCTAACGGCAGAAAAACTACTCTTGTTTTTGGAAAATGTATTCTTAACCCATACGAAGAAAATTTTCTGACTAGATTAAAGAACCTTGACCTAAGATATTTTGAACATTTACATGCGAAGTGCTACTATAACGAATCTTATATGATAATAGGTTCCATGAATATGTATGAAGCATCAGAACGTAATAATGAAATGGGTGTTTTGATTAATGCTGAAACTGAAGACGATATGAAGTTATATAAGGATGCAAAAATGGAAGCCGAGTTTATTATAGATCATGCTGAACGAATATCCTTAAATGAGATTGTAACCTGCACATTATATGTTCCCCCTAAATATGAAAGAAAATCTCTTGGTCCGGTTTTAAATGCTATATGGCTAGATTTTAAAAACACTTATAAGAATTATGAGGTTATTCCAACTATGATTGAAGAACTTGAAATGGTAGTGATTGAAAATTGGCTTTTTCGTGGTATTGAACTTAGAGTAGGAGGTGTTATACAGGTGGTTTTTTATAACACCAACAATCACTTAATTGAATGTTTAAAAGAATCAATGGAAACTGAATTAAATGAGGTTTTGAACAACTGTAAGATATACTGGAATAAATATTGGAATCGTACACAATTGTCCATCTATCCTCAAAAAATTGATTATGATGTAAATAAAATTCATTGGATTCAGTCGAAAGTTGTCCAACTTCAATATTTATTATCCAAAAATGCTTCAATATTGAATAGCATTCCTCAGATCAGCTAGTAATTTTTAATTGCTTTTAGAAATAACAATACTGCTTATGAAATAATATTACCTATCCTAAATAAAATACTTACTTCCTCCCATTCATGCCCGACTCAACCCCCTCTATATAAAACTCCGGTTCCACAGGGAAGGCCCTGTCTATCTCCGCCGCATAGCTTGATTTCAATTCATCCACCAGTTCCTGGATATAATTCTTCTCTTTCATCCGCACAGGATCCACTAACACCCCATCCAACTCCTGGCCATGTAAGGAAATCTTTAAGGTCATGTTCTCTAAATTAATTTTTAATTCCAAATTCTTGAAATGCCACACCTCTTTCCAGGGCAAAATGCTCATAACCCAATATCTTGTTCAATATTGTAGCATTCCGGTAAGGACCCATCCCCAGGTCCGGCGCACAAAAGCCATGGCTATGCAATTCAGCATTCTGCACAAATATTCTCTTGCCCCTCACATCAATAGCATACTCCCTGCTGATGTCCAGTTGATCCTCATCCCGGTTCAGTTGATCCTTGATGGATTCAAGAAAGGTAGGCACGCCTGGCCGGTAGCCTGTGGCCAAAATAACCGCACTCGTGTCCATTTGAAATGATTGCTCCACCTCTGTATCCAAAAACTGGAGTGAAATATTTTCGCCGGTAATGTTATAACCAAGCAGCTCACTGTTAGTTTTCAAACCAATTGAACAGTCGGCGTTTTCCAATCCTTTCAAATAAAGAAGGTCATAAATTTCGTTGATCAGCGAGCTGTTAATGCCCTTGTAAAGAACATCCTGCTGACTCAATACTTTTTTCTTTTTTGCACCTGGCAAGGAATAAAAATGATCAATATAATCCAGCGAGGTCATCTCCAGGGTCAGCTTGCTATATTCCATAGGGTAGAAGCGCATACTCCTGGTCATCCAGTTCAGCGATTGCAATGAATCGGTATAGGAAAGCAGGTCATAAAACACTTCAGCAGCGCTCTGTCCACTGCCCACTACTGTTATGGATCCTTTGGTCAATAATCCCTCTTTTCGCTTCAGGTAGGCTGAAGAATGTACAATGGAATCATGTCCATGGTCACGGATGCATTCTGGAATATACGGAACCGTACCAATACCAATTACCAGGTGTTTGCAATAATAAAATTCCAGCGTCTCTGAATACAGGTTATGCACCATCACACAATAAATATCTTCCCGCGGATCATAATGCACATCTGCCACCTTGTGATTGAATCGTAATGAGTCCAGTTGGCCTGCCACCCAACGGCAATAATCATTATACTCACGGCGGGTAACAAAATTATTTTCATGAATCGCAAACCTGAATAGCCTTTTCTTTTCTCTCAGGTAATTAAGGTAGGAATACCAGCTGCAGGGATCAATTACTGTTACCAGGTCGGCATAGAAGGGTACCTGCAGACGCGCATTGGGAAGCAGCATACCTTCATGCCATACAAATTCCCTGGACTGGTCAAAAAACAGGCAGGAGAGTTGAGGCAGACTGTCCGCTATTGCTGCCATTCCCAAATTGAACGGCCCGATGCCAATGCCAATAATATCATATACTTTCTTATCTATAAACATAGTGTCCGGATTTTTATTAAGTATTAATCTAGCCTCAGTTACCCCAAATTTTCATAGCGCCAAACACGGCTATGTTCACCATCACTATCATTACCAGGGTGCCGCACATGTTCAAATCATGATAACCTACCAGTCCCAGCAACAAAAAGATTACAATCCATTGCAACAGGTAGATCAGGGTGATATGCTTACTGCAATAACAGAGGAATCTTGTCAGCTTCGCTATTTGCACCTGCAGCCATTCAAACTTTCTATTGTTCTTATTCATAAGTAAATGTTTCATCATTAATTCCACCGGCTCATCCAGGTGCATCCACAGGCTCACCCATAGCAACACAAACCCCAGGTGCATAATTGTTTTATCAGGATAGGTTCTCCAGAAGCTCGTCTCCGGGAAGTGCACATCTGCTAATCCCATCACCCATCCACTGGCCAGCAGAAAAGCGCCTGTAATGGTCAGGGCTAAAACAGAGGTCCATTGCGATTTCAGGTATTGACCCACAGCCATACCCACCAGCGGGTAGGCCAGCCAGGGAAACAATGGAAAGAAAACAGCATTCGGTTTGCCACCTATTAAATGGAGCAGGTGATCAGGAATAAAATGTTTATGGTGCATGTCCCAGAACAGGGGTGCACATAAGATCACTATATACGCCAGGAACAATGCAAATACCTGTGAATACGGAAGACGTTTTATTAGGGTTAGAACCATTAGCGATATCCCCGCGCATTGCAGTATATCACCAATCATCAGTAAATGAAATTCCACCGGCCAGTTATGCTCAAAATTCAATTCTGCTAAAAAATCAGCAGGCAATATTTCCATCCATAGCGGTACCAAAAATTTAAAAGCATTTAAAGCATACCCGGTTAGCACCAGTATCAATGCTCTTCCCAGTTGTGCAGCTGTTCCTTTTCTGGAGAAGCAAATGCTCATACCCATAACAAATAGTAGCAATTGAGCTCCCGGCCATTCGGCAATGAAAGCAAGCACATGTCCCAAAAAGCTTTGTTGTACCTCAGGTTTGCTATACAGCATCACGCAATGAATAGTAGGAATAAAAGCAACCGTGAACCCCCTCGCGAGGTCCAGCGACAGTAGTCTTGGCATCGATTATAATTTAGTGTTGGAAAAAATCTTCGCGATCCATGCAGTACAATGCTGCTGTTTTGTAGGAGAGCGTAACATTCTTTAGGAACCGGAACCTGGCTCTTTCCAGGATGGCTATGGCGTTGGTATTCCGCACATCCGGCTCACCATAGATTCTCTGTGCATTCCTGAAAGAAAAATAATAGGATAAGAAAGCATGCACCACAGCTGCTGTCAATCCATGTACAGGTTTGTCATTAGGACCCATCAGCAGGTGAAAGCCGCAATGGCTGCCTTCATCAGGCAAATGAATGCCTAATTCATCGGCAGCAATGCGGTAAACATCCACCTGGCAAATAAGTTTGTTGTCATAATAACCCACCAGGGAATGCGCGTCCGGGTTAAGGAGTATATCGGTGTATGTTTTAACTAATTCTTCAAAACTTCCGGCCATCTGCCAGAACCTTTGTGTATAGGGTAGGTTTACCCATTGGTGAATAACAGGCAGATGCTTTTCCAGGTCCAGGGAATAAAAAACGACTGGACTGGGCAAAGCAGCCGGCTTGGAATAAAATAAAGCCGGTCTTTGCAATTGCGGTTTACAAAATAGCCTGGGAAAAGTTGTGGTGAATGATTGGTGCATATACGTAAATCGTACAGCAAACCTATTAGCACCCCCCACATTTATCTGAGTGCAATCAGGAATCAGATGAATGCAATCAGGATAACCTCTGAACAGGAATGAACAAATCTCTTCCCTGTTGCTGCCACAAAGACACAAAGGAACAAAGCATCGCCAAGAGCTCGCATGCTCGCAAATGTTTTTGAACCACAGGGACACAATGACACAGAGATAGTGAGCCCGCGAACCCAAAGCTTTCAACCTTAGAAATGCCAGCTATTGAACCGCATCTTCAACCTAAAAAACTATAAACTATAAACTTCAAACTAGAAACTGCTTATGTGCCTATGTGCCCCTTTGTGCCCTATGTGGTAAAAAATCCATAGTGAGCGAAGCGGAACAAAACTTTCAACCTTAGAAATGCTTGCTATCAAATAGATTCTCCAACCTAAACAACTACAAACTTCAAACTAAAAACTTCTCTTCGCGTTACTTCGCGCCTTAGTGCCTTCGTGGCAAAATTCCCCGTGCCCCTCCGTGCCGCCTTGCCTCTGTGGTTCAATCTTCATAAAAAAAATCAGGAATTATCCGGAGTTTCCATTCCCTGCATCCGTTTAATTTTACATCCTGCTTTTGATTCCATCCCTTAACAAAACCAAATCAACCGTATGGAATTTCAACTCATTGCACCAGGTGCATCCGAATTGCAGATCATCGAAGCCTTGCCCTCCAGTTTTACAGGTCACATACTTCCCGCACCCCACGCAGTAGAAGTCAAAGCAGCCTTTGGCAATATGGTCTTCCAGCAATACAAAGGTGATGGGTTCACCATCTGGTACAGCAACTATAATATCCTCCATCCCACAGAGCTCATTGGCCGGGGAGATGTCCCGGTCCTCGAGTTGCACATGCAGTTTTTGAATGATTTCTCTACCCAATGGGATGGAGTAGGAGAAAAGCTGGTAAGGTGTTACCAGTATAACCTCACCTACACCCCATTTGTATTTAACAGGGCCAGCTTCGCTGGTAGAAATGAGTATCATACATTCGATGTTCATTTCACGCTCGCTTTCCTGGAACATTGGGCCAAAGAATTCCCGGTGCTGCATCGTTTTCTTGAAATAGTGCACAAAAAGCAACCAACAACAATCTTTGACGTTGATCATTACCTCACTCATTCCATGATCGACATAGTGCAACATGTGCTGCATGCTCCTTACACAGGCAATGTGCTTCAATATTATGTGCAATCAAAAGTTATTGAGCTGCTGCTGGCCGCATTAGAACAGGCCTCAAATATTCATCCTTTGGCTCCGGTTAAGCTAAGTCCTTATGATATCGACAGGCTTTACGAAGCCAGAGAATTATTAAAGGACTTTGGTAATCCTTTAACCATCATGCAGCTAGCACGCAAACTCGGTATAAATGACAATAAGTTAAAGAAGGGGTTCAAATACCTTTTCAATACTACCATTTTCGAATTTGTGCAAAACGAAAGGATGCTTCATGCCAAAAATTTATTATTGGAAACCAACAGTCCACTGGAAGAAATTGCCTATGAAACCGGGTATGGTCATGTTTCCAATTTCAAGAAAGCTTTTCAGCGGCATTTTAATTATTCAACTGCTTATCTCAGAAAACATAAAAAGGAGTAAGCTATTTTCTGCGATCATAGATCGCTCTCATCTTCAGGTATTCAGGATCGTTACTAGTTTTCTTTAGTTCGAATATAGCCTTTGAAATTTCATTACTTGTTTTGTATAAAGATTGATTTAGCCTTTCGGCTATTGCTTTTTGTGTGAGGTTATCCTCAAAATAAAGTTTAAGCATGAACAATGATTTATCTTTTAATAGAGACTTATCAACGTTTTCGTATAGTTGTCTTTCGTATAACAATTTATGTTTCATAAAATACTTAGTGTTTACTAAGTGGGCTCCCCATACAATTCTGGCAACTTAGCTATTGCTAAGTGAAGCCAATGAAGTCAAAGATTGACTTATACGTAATTAACAAGGTAAAAGAAAAGCGACTGGCTAATGGCTGGTCTCAGCTTGACTTGGCTATTGAGTTAGGATTATCTACCGGGTTTGTTGGCCAGGTGGAGAGTTCAAAATATCAAACCAAATATAATTTGCAGCATCTCAACCAACTCTCCAAAATATTCAACTGCAGTCCTCGGGACTTCCTTCGTCAAAAGCCTTTGTAACGCTTTCTCAAAATTATATTACAGGTCTGTTACTTAGTGTTTACTAAGTGGCCAAAATTTATAAAATATAAAAATTATCCCAATCGCATTCAATTAAGCTCTGCACAAATAGGACATTGTACGTAAATTATTCAGTCAATGTAGTATTTTAGAGCTTCGGGTAATGAAATCTAAAATTGATCTGTATGTTATCAGTAAGGTCAGGGAAAAGAGGCTTGAGAAAGGAATTTCTCAAGTCGATTTAGCCAATGAACTTGATGTTTCGGTAGGTTTTATCGGAAAAATTGAAAGCCCGAATTATTCAACGCATTATAACATCCGCCATTTAAACCTCCTGGCTTTGATTCTTGAATGTAGTCCTAAGGATTTCTTCCCTGATAAACCTATTAAGCGTTAGATACATTATAAAATAGTGGTGATTGCTTGTCTGAGCAAGATGACTAATTGTCCGGATCGCATTTATTTTGCCATCTGCAGATAAAAAATAAATGAACTTTTATTGTAAATATGAAACGAGTCAAAAAAGGCAGGACAAATTATAGGGATGACGATTTGCTAAAAGCCATTGGAGAAAAAATCAGGCTCGTCCGAAAATCAAAAGGATACACGCAGGAAGGCTTTGCCAATTTTATCGAAGTAGATTATAGCCAGATAAATCGAATGGAACTGGGCAAGGTAAATGTTACCGTATCTATGTTCTCCCGCATTGCTATCGCACTGGAAGTTCCATTGCAAAGTTTACTTCCGTAAACAATCACCCAGATTCCTATTTCTTCAAACGATCATCAAACCGAAACGCCTCTGTCCTCAATAATTTGATTTTCTTGAAATCTACATGCGCAGGATTGATCAGGTAATTAAATTCCTGTGGTATTATTGCCGAAGGCACTTGTAATAAAACAGTAGAAGATTCTTTCACCCAGGCATCACCCATGGCCTGCGTATAGGGAAAGCTTTCGTATGAAGACCAGTTAGCCTTTAGTTTTTCACTATTGATGATCGTCATCGGTAAGGTATCAGGCACCTCAATTACCATGGTCCTGAAAAGCTCCTGCAGACCCAGTGCATTCCTGTGCACCACGTTCTCCAGGCAGGCTAGGGATCGACTGGAAGCAGCATAAATTACCTTCACATCCTTTGAATTCCACCGCGCCGGGTTTCCCGAGGCCACCAGGCCCTTCGCATATTTCGCCAGTGCAATCCTGTAAACTTCCATTTATTGTATAAGAATCCGTGAAAAATGAAGGTGATTATTGAATAATGATCGGGCAGTATTATTAATCAGGCTAGATCACCATAACTGATTCTCATCAGCTCCTCGTTGATCAGTTCCAGTCCCGTCATGGTATCCATGATATCCTGGGGCACTTTATTGCCAATGCCGTAGGCAGGCTTCGACAACCATTCAGAAAAAGCATCCACCGAGCCAAATACTTCAGCACCCTTATTGTATAGGGCAAATAGTTTTAAAAGTTTTTCGCTGGTAGGAGCGTCCAGCAATGTTTTTTTGCCCTGGTAGTTTTGAAAGGTTTTCATGCTCTTGCTCAGCACAGACTCCACCATATCCTGGCTCAGGTGCGATAAGCTCACAAATTCAAATACAGCCTTAGCATCCAGTCCCTTCTTGGCCTTACCCAATAAGGAAATAGAATTCCTGAAATAGGGCTCATACTTCAGTAGTAATTTGATCGCCCCACTATCCGCTTGTTTCACACCCGTTACTGCCATACCATAAAATTAAGAAAAATTTCCAAAAATTCAGGAAAATATTCTATTTAGGACCACAGCGACAGATAGGCACAGAGATGCACGGCGAGATAGCCACAAAGGCACGAAGGCACAAAGTTGCACAAAGAAGCACAATGAAATGAAGCACAGCCCTCCCATTTGAGGAGGAGATGAGGAGGGTTTCTATGTGTCTATGTCCACTCTATGTGCCTATGTGGTAAACTTCTTATAGTGAGCCTGCGAACCCTGTAACTTCACCCTAAGAAATGCCTGATATCAAAAAGCATCTGAAACCTAAAAAACTACAAACTATAATCTAGAAACTGCCTCCGTGCCTATGTGTTTCCTATGTGTTCTACGTGGTAAAAATTTATAGTGAGCGAAGCGAACCATTTTTGGCTCTTTAATAATGCCGGGGATCAAAATGCATCTTCAACCTAAACAACCACAAACTACAAACTAAAAACCGTCTCCCGTATCCCTCCCTGTCGCTCTGCCCCCGTGGTTCCTCTCTGTTTCAAGCTTGCGCAGAAACCTTCGCGTTCTTCATTCCTTCATCCTAAGAAAACCCTGCTATCATAATGTATCTCCGACCTAACCTCCTTCGAAATTCGATATTCCTTGTTCTATTGTTCGACATTCACCTTTCCTTGTTCTATTGTTCTTCATTCTTTCTCCTTCGTGTCCCTTCGCGTCTTAGCGCCTTAGCGGCAAAAAAACTCCCTGTGATCCGCTGTGTCGTCCGTGTCCCCGTGGTTCAAATCCCCGCGAGCCAGCGAGCCCTTTATCCTCTTCCCACTCATTTCCCTCCAGCAAGCACTCATTTTCCACAGCTCACACCCCCATCTTTACACCCTCCTCATTTCAGGTTGGATGTTTTGGAAGGGTGTGGTGCGAAATGAGGAGATTTTCTCCAGCTAAATAACCACAACATATGTCCATAGAAATCATGACAAGGGCCGATTGGCAACTGTTTAAAACCGAATTACTCCAGGAAATCAAAGCCCTGGCAAATCAAAAAACAGAACCAAGAAAATGGCTCAAGTCAGAAGAAGTACGCAAATTATTAAAGATCTCTTCCGGCACATTGCAAACACTCCGTATCAACGGTACCCTAGAATATTCCCGCATTGGAAATATTATTTACTACGACGCAGAGCACCTCAATAAAATACTCGAAGCAAACAAGGTAAAGGCTTTCAAATAATACAAACCCGCAAAGCCTCATGCATTAATCATTCACCACCCAAATTATCCTTATGCAATTATCATCCTTCCTCAATAAAATTACCAAACACAAACAGGTTCAATCCACCCATATTTCCGTTTATCTTTTGCTGTATCACTATTGGCATTTGAAAGAAGACCAAAACCATATCAACATCTCCCGGTCCGAGATCATGAAAAAAACCAAGATCCTTTCCACCGCCACCTACCACAAATGCATTCGCGACTTGCAGGAACTGGGTTATATCAATTATTATCCTTCCTATCATCCGCAACAGGGTAGCAGGGTAGAGCTGGTGGATATGGAATAATAAGAAAGTGCCGTGAACTACATCCGCCACCTCAATGCCTTCTTTGCCAGGATCAAAAATGAAGATTCAGTCAAACCCTTCCACATCAGTCTCTACCTGGCCCTCTTCCAGTATTGGAATTTCAACCGATTCCGTAATCCATTTCCTGTGTATAGAGAAAATATCATGCAGCTAAGCAAAATAGGCTCCAAGGCCACCTATCACAAGGGTATAAAACTATTGCATGGCAAAGGTTATATCATTTATCATCCTGCACCATCAAAATACATCCCGGTTAACATAACTGTCATCAGGCTCGATGTGAAAAGCATCAATCCACCCTTCAAACAATTAAATCTTTTTACAAAAGTAGGCACTCAAGAACCTGAACTCACACCCTTATTACTCTCAAAGGCACAAGTACCACATCTGGCCCTTGCTGGTCCCATAAATGATACTTGCCGGGTACCATTTGCGGGACACACTATAAAACAGGAAAACATTGAAATAAACAATGTACAGCACACACACATAATAGCAGAAGGAAAGGATAAGGAAAAAAATAAAGCACCGAAACAAGTTGCCAGGATCCCATTGCTTGCAGAAGTGGAATTGTTCTTTCAAAAAGAAAACATGTCCATCCTGGATGCACAGAAATTTTATTATTACAACCAGTCCAAAAACTGGATGATCAGCGATACGCCCATCTGGCAATGGAAAGCACTGGCCCGCAAATGGATCCTGAACGTCAGAGATAAACAGGAAACCAACCTGCCCGAATCAACCCACACGCAGCAGGAGCTTCAATTCATTTACGATCTCTTTCTCCAGGGGCAGCCAGTATCAAAATACATTAAACCCCAATTTTTTGAATTCCTTCAGCTTCACCTCTCCGAAGACCATATGAAAGAAGCCGTCCGCCGCCGCATCAACCAGCTTTCGGGTAGTAATGAGTATGCACATAGCCAGTTATGGCAACATTATACCAGCGGCCTGTGGACCAGTGAAATAATTCAAAAAGATAACGACAATCTTATTAATCTTGCCCGCCGTTTAGCAGTCTTAAATTATTTTGAACAGCTAAAACTTGAAGGGCAAGCCATCATAACCATTCAAAAACACTAACCATGGAAAAATTGGATTTTGAAAATCACCAGTTCCCCTCGAAATTATTCACCAGCTACCTGTCCATTTCCCATATTCTTTTTTCCAATGCCCATTCCCAGGTCACCTTACTGGGATGCTATGGCAATCTCCTTGATGGCTTGGTCTCCAGCATCACCATAGAAACCAATTTTCGAATGTTGAATACCTTGCTTGACCAGGCAGGGGAGCAGGCTGAAACTGTCATTGAGCAGTTAGCCGACAAGATCTCCCATCCCGAAAGAGAATTGGATATCATCGATATTTCAGTGGAAGGCATCACTTTCGAAGATCATCTGTTTGCTCTCTCAGCAATGATTTATGAAAATGAAGAAGGGGAATTAGAAAAACCGGAAGGATTTGCGTACAGGTTAGCGGGCTTCATGTACCGGGAAGATATCCTGGATGAATTCAATGTCTATGGTCCTCCTGCAGATCAACAGGAGCTCGCGGTTTATTTCAACAAGCTGCTCGCCATGCAATATCATTTTTATCTTTTGTTTAGCACCCAGCTTTCCATTGAAAAGGGTTTGATCTGTTCCAATCTCACTGATCCTTTCTATTTCTACCTGGCTCAGAACCAATACAATTTATTGAACCCTCCTGCGCAGGAATAATTTCAATATCGGCTACCTGGATTCTGTACAGAATAATCATGCTTCATGCAATAAAAAGTATACTTCGAACAAATAAGCTATTGTTGGTTTGTTTATTACAGCATTCGCTATCCATATTTGCAACTTTCTGATACATCTTTTTAGCAGTCACCCCCGGTCTCTACCAGGGGTTTCTTTTTGCACCAAAAGAGAGAACCGCTTATTACTGTAAGAATATTTTAAAGGGGTAACTGTGCTTTAAATAATTTCTTCCGTCCAAAGTTAATGACCACGGATTGACACTTTTTGTTGAAACGGTCTGATAATAAGTTAATAGAGAATTCACCCTTAGGCACGCTCCAGGAGACATTTCATGGGGTGTCATTTAACTTTTTTAGCTCTTCCCAAGTTTTAGAATACGGCTTCGGAAAACTCATACTAAACTTGTAAGGTATTTGTCTGATATGGACTTGAGGCGAAGGATTATCATCAAAGAATTGCTGAATCCTTTTAAGTTGGCTGAAGTCTCTATCGGAAGGATTGGGAATCTGAACTGGTATAATACATTTATAATCTATTTCTTTTATTAGTGCAGGTATATTCACGAACATTGACATAATTTCTTTTGGGTTTTGGATATATACCATACCTGTAGGAATTTTGATTCCCTTGTGTATTTCGGGTTTGTTATCAAACCAGAGAGTTGGGACTTTAATAGGGTAATCGCATTTATCATTTAGTACATTTCTGAACAATTCCCCGGCAAGTGAAAATACAAATTCATACCCCCAGTAATCAAAACAATAGAGATACGCGGCCTTTAGAATTGCTTTAGCAGCTTTATTGTCATTTACTTCCTGGATTTTGATAACCATTTTAAAACCCTTACCATCATTGTTCGTGACATGCTGATGCTCCGTCAATTTCGGAATTCTATTTAGGGCCTTCTCATTTAATTTTAGTCCTAATGTAATGTCCTGGTTTACTAAAACATTGCTATGCATCCAGCCCTTCACATTCTCTAGATTAGCGATGGCAGGCATAGATATATTTGGAATTTTCCTATTATAGCCTTCCTTAAGAACTCTATCTCTAAAGCTGCTTTCAAATGAATAGCCAGCGGTATTGTTGCAGTCTTTGCAGATTAGCATTTTCATTTTACCACCTACATTCTTAGGAGGAAAATGATCCAGAGAAAACTGCGCTTTATAATACCAAGCCGTATTTTCTGCATAAAAGAAATTTTCCACACATAAAGGACATAGATAGGCCAAATGCTTCGTGGGTTGGTTGTATTCTTGAAAGACTAGTGGCAAATATTTTTCTGGATATTTTTGTAATGCGCCAAAAAATCTAAACAAATAGCTTTTCAGAACCTCCTCTGTTACTTCTAACTTCATATCTAAATTTACGAAAGCAATATTTTCTATTCACAACCACAGGAAATAAATAGCAGGCAAAAAATGAAACATCATTAGATGCATTTTTGACACGCCTACTTTTCATAATACTTAGCTACAGTAAAATAAGAATTCGGCTGAATACAAAAAAGGGAATTCTACCTGTTTAATTTCAAACTTTATGATAATCAATACCTTTTCAAATTTATAGATTCACAGCAAAAAGGGAGTTACTCTTGAAGCCCCTTTTTTGTTGTCATTGAGGGACAATGTCATGTCATTAACTTATTAGTCCGATTTCAATCAGTTATCTATAATTACTTAGAAAACTTTGTTTTACCACCTTGAGTAGCCAATTTTATAATAAAACTAAATTATGACAGCTCGAACAGTATTAGTATTTATGGTCGTAGCAATCTTTTTTTGCTTCGTGGCCATATGGATTTTCTCTCTTCCGGCGTTAATACCAGGTTTTAACCTTGCAAATGACGCAAATGGTAATATAGGTTCGGCAATTGGAGGTATTACTTCTCCAATTATTGGCTTGCTCTCTACTGTGTTATTAATACTTACTTTAAACAAACAAATTGAATCAATACGAGACCAAAGACTACGAAATGATACGGACTTAATTTACTCGCTGATAACTCAAATGGAAAAAGAATTAGACGGAATGTATTATAAGTTTAATGAAGAAAAAACCGAAAATGGTGTGCGGATTAGAAGAGAAATTCGGTTTACAGGTGTAGAAGCTCTGGATGAATTTACAAGGAAACTGAGATATGAATTTGATCTCAGCAAATTGGGCTTTACTTTCAGGCAATTTTTCCAGGCACATCAGTTACTGATCATCATACAATCTTTCAAAATGATCCAACATCGTATTGAAAATTCTCTTTTGCCAAAAGAAAGCAAAAATCTTTTTAAGGAAAAAACCAAATCGTTTTACATCTGTAGACTACATTTCCCATTAAAGAAACTTAATGAGACGATGGAAAAATACCCTCATTTTAAAGATGAACTATCAAATGAATTGAATGAGTTTTATCATTTAATGGAAGAGAAAATACATGAAATGCCATCGGAATGATATGATTAAAATTCAGATTGAAAATCCAAATTCCTTTTCAAAAGAATAAATAGAGTTCGTATGTATAACCCTTTTAAAAACAAGCAATTAGTTGAATTAACTCACGATGATATCTTTTCGTTATTGGAATCCGAAATTGGTGAAGGCTGGTACATTGAATATAAACAAGATGTACCAAAACTTGGTTCCAACAAACTCGATACTATTAAAATTGCAAAATCTATTTCGTCTTTTGCAAATACAAAAGGTGGCTGGATCTTTTGGGGTATTAGTTGTGACAATAAAAACAAACCTATCGCAATTGATGGGATCTGCTTGACAGCGTATCCGGACTTCGACGACCAAGTCGCGAAAATCATTAATTCCAATATCAGCCCTCAACCCTTTTATCACTTCAAAAGAATTGAATTGGATAATGGGAAATCAATTTTTATTATCCAGGTGGAAGAAAGCCCCACACCACCCTACATAACAAGTCAGGGAGTTATCTATCAAAGGGAGAATAATGAAAGCAAACCAATTCGGGATAGATACATACTTGAAAAACTACAGGAAAAAACCGATGAATATTATGAGTCTATACAACGTTTTACCAATTTTGAACTAGGTGAAACCAGGGGACAATCGGAATCAGATCAGGCTTACTTAGAACTTTATCTCTTTCCGTTACCTTTTGATAGTTATCATTTCGAAGACTTCTATTCCTCTGATTTCTTTAAAAACGTGGCCTTGCGTTTTTATCAAAATGTTGACGTGAGCTTCGATCTTGGCAACGACGAGCAAAGTGTAATACCTCTTAATCTTGGCTTCAATAGCATTTACAGTTCCGAGCGATCATTAATCATACGACCACTAAATGAAAAAAACCTCATTTACAAGTCAACCACGACGGAATTATTTTCAAATGGAAATCTTAAATTTCTAATGCCCATTTTTACATTCGATACCAAAAGCATTCCCAAACACTATAAAGACTCGAAAACGATTGAATATCTTTTGGACAAGTATTCTCCATATGAAACTGTTCAGCAACTATCCTACTTGCGGTCAACAGCCCTTAGCTCAGTACCGGTTACAAGAAGAAAGGATACGGATTTTGTAAATCACATACAGTTAATTGATGGATTGGAGTTGATATTTTCAATGTTGGTTCTTATTTCCAAGTATAAAGCGGTATTGGAAGACAATAAGTTTGATATGGATACACAGATTGGATTTAGAGCGAAGGTTATAAACAGTTGGAGAAAATTTGTATTCTTTGATGGCGATGACTACCTGGAAAAAATTAAATTATATAATCTTCCGGTTGCGCCCAAAAATGACATTGAAATTCCATCATTCACAAAGGGAAGTGCCTATAAGGTCAAGCTAATTGAAAATGAAACTTTCTTTGACATCTCTAGACTTATCTTAAATGGGATTGGATTGCCCGATGCCCACTCAATTAATTTCTCGGACATCATCAAAAATGGAATCAACAGATTTGAAACCAAAATGTAAATATTTTTTTCAAATGTTCTGAATACATGGTATCATTCGAAAAAAAAATAAATCTTTAAAGATTTACCTCAGGCAATGAAAAACTATATTAATAATCATGAACCAACCAATAATGTAATGACCGAAGTGCTTTGGCCTTGCAAGCCTGCGGATCAGGTATGCCCTTCGCGTCTTTTTTGCCTGCCCTGACGAGCGCAGCGGAACTCGGGGGTTCTTTTTTGGGCAACTATCCCGCTGAATTGCGGGAAGCAAAAAGTGACATATAAAATTTGCCGAAGCAACAGATTTAACCCCATAGTTAGTAATGAAATAACCTCTCACACTATAACCTTACAGTCTTCCCCTTGGGAATGGGACGTCGAATAGGGATCAATTAAAACCCATATTTTTTTATTAAGTATAAATAATTACTTAATTTAGTACAAATATATACTATGGCTAAGCAAACTAAACATCCGGCCAGGGTAAACAAGGGAAAGATCAAAGGCACTTCTCCTAAGGAAAGCTATATAATAAATCCTCGTAAAGAAGCTGCAGTTAATGTGCTTAAAGAAGCCCAGGTTCCATCAGCTGCCATGATAGAAGAAGCTCAACTTCCTTATTTACATAAAAAAACCTCTCAGCAAAGCAAGAGAATACCCGAGAGAAAAAACGATTATTTTTCAATTTTTTTGTTTTTCAACCAGAATGAATTATCCGAATTTAACTATACCACCCTCGATAAAATGGCAATAATCGAAGAAGGTGTAAGTAAAAAAACATTGGAATTATTCAAAACATCCGCTCAATTGGATTATGACCAGCTTGCAGATAATTTACATGTTGCAAGAGCCACCCTTATCAATAAAAAAGGTGATGAAAAGTTCAACCAGGATCTTAGTGATAAAATAGTAAGCCTGATTGATATTTATTCTTATGGTTACCAGGTATTCGAAGATAAAAATAAATTCAACGAATGGATTTTCAGGCCTAACAAAGCTTTAGGAAAAAAGCCTCCATTTGATTTTTTAGGTAATTCATTTGGAAGACAGGAAGTGAAAAATCTGATCGGCAGAATTGATTACGGTGTTTATTCTTAATTATGATTGTATATAGACTTTCTCCCACGCGGTGGGCAAATCTATTAAATGGGGAAGGAGCCAGGTTAAATGGCGGGCGATGGAATGAAATCGGAACTCCGTGTGTGTATACTTCCGAAAGCAGGGCGCTGGCTGTTTTAGAATATACTGTCAATATTGATATACATAGCATACCTAGAGCTTTGAGCATTGTTACTATTGAAATTCCGGATGATTACTATGCAAATCCTGTTTCGGTTCTTCCGGGTGATTGGACAGATTACCCTGCACCTGCTTCCACGCATGCCTATGGAACCAGGCTATTGAGATCCGGCAGCCATTGTGTTATCCAATTTCCTTCCACCATTATCCCCGAAGAAAATAATTACATATTAAATCCCCTTCACAAACTCGCTTCTGACATTAAAATCCTTGATATCTCAGACTTCATATATGATCTTCGCATCAAAACAACCTAACACTTTTCCTGGCTTTTGCAAATTGTCATGTAAAGTATTTTTATGACAATGGAAACTCTATAATTTGCCCAAGCTGTTCTACTATGGCCTTCCGACACTTTAAAGCAAAATTATTATCGTTGTGTTCTATGATATGTCGGCAAACTATAAATAAATCGGAAGTTTTAATCAATCCAAATTTTTCTCTTTTGGCTCCTGTTACACACTTTATTGTAAACGATAAAGTCCTCTCGGCAGGGTCCATAACCCTTTGTGGATTTCCAAAAAGCAAACCAAATGCTTTTTCTTGAACAGTTTCTTTTTCAAAATCTGCATTTAAACCATCAAGCAGCTGTCTAAATTTAGAAACATCAATGTCTTTTGTATCTTTTCCTTCACATTCACCAATAAATCTTTCGCCTTCTGGAGACAAAATAATCTGATCTAATTCCAATGTGCCGTCATTATAATTTTCAGCTTTATAACCTAGAATTTTCAAAGCTTTTATAACCGCTTGTTCAAGCGGTTTGCCAGTCTCAAATAATAAATCTTTTAAACTTTCATTTTCTTCAAGTCCAAGTTCTAATTTTTCAATTTCCTTTTGCCTTCTTAAGATCTCAGATTTATTTGTGTTTATTAACTCTGCGATTTTTTCGGATTCTTGCAAAATAAAAGATTCGTTCTGAAGCCAGTTTGGTTTAGGGGATTTCTCCATCGACTTTCTTAGAACCTTGTCAATTTCTACAATAGAATTTATAAACATTTTGCCTACTTTGATAGCCTCAGGCGTCCAAAGACTTTTTTCAGTTTTTTCATTATACTTTCTAAGTTTAAGGTCTTTAAAACTTATGTCTGGAACGAATATTACATTTCCTTTATTTATCTGTAATGATGCCCCTAATATTCGATCTTTATTTTTTGTTGTAAATAGTATGTTCGAAATTTTATCACCTTTAATATAAGTCTGAAAAGAAAGGTAATCTTTACAATTTTGGTATAGATCATTTACAATATTGTTATTTGGAAAAACTGATTTGCCGCTTGCAGAGTGAAATTTAATTGTAGAAAAAGGTAGAAAGTTATAATTCGAGTAGGGTATTACGTGATAAGTTGTTTTTTGGTTTTTTCCAGTTCCTGTAAAAGATTTTTCCCCAGTGTAAATATAAAAGTCCTCTATTTTGGATAGAACAACAATCATCATTCCACCATTTTCCACAAAATGTAATATTTCACTTTTCCAATGATTTGTATGATCAATGATTTTTGCAGAAGACACTTTATTGTATAATTTTTTTCCCTCGTATTGCTCATTTCCATTAAAACTACTGCTATCATAGCTGGAATATATAGTATTGCTAAAGTCAGGGCAGAATATTGCTATATCTGTTTCTGACAAGGATTCATTACTATCTAATCGTATGTAATTGTCCTCGTCAGAAGGTATGTCTATACCAATGTTAGATATTCGTTTCATTTACTTTAAAAAATTTGATAAGTACACTAGTAAATCTATTTATAGCTAGGAATATATCCAATAAATTTCATGATTCTGGGTTCTAGAATAGTTTTTTGCACCCCCAGCATCAAAGGCAAACTCGTTATTTATGAGTATTAAATTTTCGCGACACGGATCTTGAAAAACCATTCGGTGAGTAATACGTTCATGCGACAACCTGTCCCGATTATTTCGGGAAGCAACTACTTCATCGAGACCAAAATAAAATAATTCCCTTCTCGATAATCTCAGTTTACAGAGAAATCAATTCCATTAGCAAATCAATCTTGCAACAAAAACCTGGTTGTACCACATAAAGTTTCTCGCACTTTCCTCCAGGCATCCTTAACGCAAAAACTCTCCGAATTAAAACCTGCCTGCAGCGCCTCATTGCGGAAATTCGATACCACTGCCCATAATAGGCCGAAGCCCGCCGTCCGCAATTCAGTGCCTCCAGTCTTCCCGCATATCACGTGATCGATCTAAAGCCAGGTACTACCAGTAAGAAATTGCCACTGTAAATAAAAGATTGTATTCATAATGCATCAACTACCCAATAGTAATGACCGTTGTGCGTTGGCCCCGTAGGCATACGCGGAGCGATTATGTCCTGCGTGTCCTTTTTGCTCCACTTTTTGGACACCTGTCCCGCAGAATTGCGGGAAGCAAAAAGTGGAATAAAAAAAATTGCCGAAGGCAACAAAATCTTTTAAAAGTAGGGTATCTATCATCCAACAGTCCTGACCGTTGTGCGCTGGCCTTGCAAAGCCTGCGGTCCCGCCATTGCGGGCCTTTTTTGACTGTCCCGACGAGCGCAGTGGAACTCGGGGGTTACTTTCTTTGGGCACCTGTCCCGCAGAATTGCGGAAAGCAAAAAGTGGAAATGAAAAAATTGCCGAAGGCAACACATTTATTTCAATAAGTTAAAATACTAAACGAATTAAGCCAACCAAAGCAAGAAAGTCATTAAGTATTTTTTTTAATTTTAAATTCAGTTTATAAAAATCCATGACCAAAGTAGACCCCATCATAGCTGTCAAAGATGTGGAAGCCAGTACAAATTGGTACCAACAGGTACTTGGATTGAGAAGAACCTCAGGCGCCAAAGACATATTTGCCGTTTTAGTATCAGAAAATGATGAAATTGTTCTTTGTTTGCATAAATGGGAATCCCATGAACACCCTACAATGAAAAATCCTGCAATTACACCCGGTAATGGTCTCATCCTTTACTTCAGAACACAAAATATCAATGCGATAAGAGAAAATATAAATAAGATAGGCGTCACCTTTGAAGAAGAACCTCATTTAAATTCCAACTCATTAAAGCATGAGTTTTCACTTAGAGATCCAGACGGTTACTATTTAACGATAACTGAATTTCATAAGTACGAAGGATAAAAACAATAATAAGTAATGCTTTCCAACTATGCCAACGTATACCACTTTTCAGAATTTCGCTTTGTTTGTTTTAAGGCTCATAATTGCTGCCATATTCTATGTAGCAGCTTACTACAAGATATCTATTTGGAGTTCAGCGCCTGAAGGCATGTCACCCTTTCTGTTATTTACAATGAAGTTGCTTTCCATAGCAGAACCCCTGGGCGCTACGGCCATCCTTATTGGTTATTTAACCAGGTGGGCAGCAGCAGGCCTTATTATTATCATGTTAGGCGCCATTTATGTCTCCCGGTTTGTTTATGGGATCAAATTTGTAATGCCCACCGGTGCAGGATGGAACTTTCCCCTGGTGGTGCTTGCCGCTTGTCTCATTCTCTTAGCTTTCGGACCAGGACAATGGTCTGTGAGCAAATCAAAAAGATAATTTCCTGTAATTGCTCAACCCCTTATCTAACCTGTAATCTGTTTCTACGAAGAAAATAATACCATTTGGATAATTGTTCTCCAATAAAAACCTGGTCGTAATAAATAAAGTATCCTAAATTTTCGTCCAGGCAATGACAACTCAAAAACTCTCCGAACTAAAGCCTGCCCGCAGCGCCTCATTGCGGAAATTCGATTCCTATACCGCTTGTCGTTACGATATCCTCCGCAATTCAGCGCCTATATTCTCTCTGCATATCACGTGTTCGACCTAAAGTTTGTCTGAATGTATAGTAAGCCATCACCACCAAGGAAAGACTGAATTCATATTGCATCTCTCATCCAATAGGAAGGACTGTTGTGCGCTGGCCCCGCAGGCATACGCGGAGCGTTTTTGTCCTGCGTGTCCTTTTTGCTCCACTTTTTGGACAAGCAAAAAGTGGAATAAAAAAAATTGCCGAAGGCAACAAAATCTTTTAAAAGTAGGATATCTATCATCCAATAGTCTTAACTATTGTGCGTTTGCCTTTCAAAGTCTGCTATCCCCCCATTACTGGATTGCATGCCTTTTTTGCCTGCCCCGACGAGCGTAGCGGAACTCTGGGGTTACTTTCTTTGGGCACCTGTCCCGCAGAATTGCGGGAAGCAGAAAGTGACAAACCTTGCCGAAGGCAAGCTCATTACCCCATCCCCCCCAAATAATTTTCAAAAAAATCCCCCTTCTCTCTGTGCGTTCCCTCTTCCCCAATCGTCTTACCCTATACAAGCCATCATTTTTGGCCCAAAATCAATCAATTTTATGCCCCAGGCAGACCGGCTCAAACACTTAATGGAAAAACATTCACTGGACACTCTGTCCAGGGAGGAGTTCACCGAGCTGCTTGACATGATCCGTGACCCTGGAAATGAATCCCAGGTCAAATCCCTGCTGACCTCCGACCTTGAAAATATCCCACGGGAAAATTATGACCAGCCCTTCTGGGACCAGTTCTTTAGCGGCATGATGCAAAGCCGCAAGGCACCAGTCAGGAAGCTCTTCCCGGGCAGTAGGCCAGCATTCATCCGTTGGGTAGCCGCAGCAGCCATCCTGGTCTTTGTGGTCATGGGAGTATGGTTTTTAACTCGCTCACCATTCGGCAACGATAAACAACCACAGGCAAAGATTGAAACCAACATCAATGATATCCCGGCTCCAACCGCTACAAGAGCAGTCATCACCCTTGCCGATGGCACCAGGGTCTATCTCGATAGCGCTGATAGTGGCACCATAGCCCAGCAGTCGGGTACCAACCTAATCAAAAATACAAACGGGGAGATCAGCTACCAGCTAAATACGAATAGCCATCAGCTAACGACAAATAGCCCTTTAGCTTACAATACCTTGCAAAACCCCCGCGGTTCCCGCCTCATCATGCTTACCCTTACCGACGGTACCAAAGTATGGCTCAATGCAGGATCCTCACTCAGGTATCCAACAGCATTCACCGGTACCACACGTGAAGTTGAAATCACTGGCGAAGCCTATTTCGAAGTAGCCCATGATGCCTCCAAACCTTTTAAGGTAGCATTGCCCGGCAAAGTAGGAGAGGTTGAAGTGCTCGGTACCCATTTCAATGTAAACGCCTACGAAGATGAAGACGCCTTAAAAGTTACGTTGTTGGAAGGAAGTGTAAAGCTTACCAGCCATCCTCAAAAGTCAACAGCTAACAGCCATCAGCTAAAAGACAATAGCATAACCATCAAACCCGGCCAGCAGGCGGTTCTTACTAACAGCTATCAGCTAACAGCTAATAGCCAAGTCGACCTCGATGCCGTCATGGCCTGGCAGCATGGCACCTTCGAATTCAATAAAACAGAATTGCCGGTCATTATGCGGCAGATCAGCCGTTGGTACGATGTAGACATAGTGTATGAAGGTCAGCCTTCCAATACAAAATATGGAGGAGGTATCTCCAGGAATTTACCGTTATCAGATGTGCTGGATCTGCTAAAGGCAAATGGAGTGAAGTTCAGGCTCGAAGGCAAAAAATTAATTGTCCAATCATAGCCCTATGAAGATATACAGCCAGGAAATAACCAAAACAAATAAACACTAAAACTAAACGGGTTATTAAAAACAAAACCGCCTCGTGGTCAGACGAAGCGGTGAAAGTTCAGTAATAATAAACGCTTCGACAGGGAATCATTTATTAAATCACCAAACCTATCCGGCAGGACTGCCGGAGAATGCAAAGCTATGCATTTAACAGTTGAAAATCCCGCTTATTGCGGGGACAAAATTTGCTCCGTAAGCAGTAGGAGCAAAAGAACCAAAACAGATACAGGATCTACCTGGTTTACAAACCTGGTAGCCTGTAGCAACAAGATAAAAACTGTTATCCGGTCAATGAGATGTATCCCGCCAAAGTGGGAGAAGTCCCCAGGCTTCATAACAAAAACAGTAGCGAATGCTATGAAACTAACAGCCTTCATACTACTAATTGCCTGTTTAGGAGCCGCTGCTAAAGGAGACGCGCAAACGGTTACGCTTTCCCTTAAAAACGTGCCTGTCCAAACCGTATTCCGAGAGGTCATCCGTCAGACCGGCGTCTCCATTATTTACAATGAAGACATCTTCCAGGACATGCCCCCTGTCTCCGTCCAGGTAAAAAATGCCACGGTAAAGGAGGTTCTCGACAACTGCCTTTCTGGCCAGTCTTTTACCTATTCACTTGAAGGCAATAAGATCATCATCACAAAAAAGTTAGAACCCGCCTTGCCCACCGAAGCCCTGGCACAGGCGGCGCCAATTGATATCACCGGTAGGGTTACGGACGCTGACGGAAATCCACTGGTAGGTGCAACTGTGAAAGTAAAAGGCACAGGCAAAGGAACAACAACCAATACTGATGGTGTATTTACGCTTAAGGGTGTTGATGATGATGCGGTGTTGGAAATTTCGTATGTCGGTTTTCTTACGCAAACAATTTCTATTAACAGCAGAACTAGCATTGTTCTTAGTTTGAAAAGAAACGAGAGCCCTCTTGACCAGGTTCAAATAATTGCCTATGGTACTACAACAAAGCGGTTATCTACTGGAAATGTAAACACTGTAAATGCCTCTGATATTGAAAAGCAACCTGTAAATAATCCCTTACTGGCTTTGGAGGGACGTGTGCCAGGTTTATTCATTACACAGAATACTGGTATTGCAGGTGGTGGCGTCACTGTTAGAATACAGGGAGAAATTAGTTTGTTAAGTGGTAGTGACCCTTTATATGTTGTTGATGGAGTTCCGTATAACTCGCAAAATTTACCAGATATATTAGGCACTAATGGTATTTTGGGCTTTAACGGTAATAACTCACGAAGTTCTCTTGGAGGTGGAAGCCCATTGAGCTATATTAACCCTAGTGATATCGAAAGTATTGAAATTTTAAAGGATGCTGATGCAACTTCAATTTATGGAAGCAGAGCTGCAGCTGGAGCGATTCTTATAACGACTAAAAAGGGTAAATCAGGGAAGACTTCGGTTGAAGCTAGTTTTGAAAAAGCATGGGGAAAAGTGGCGGGTAAACTTAAACTGCTCAATACTGACCAGTACCTGCAAATGCGAAAAGAAGCTTATTTTAAAAATGATGGCTTGACAACTTCGTCTCCCCGCTATTTAACTTCTTTTGATATTAATGGAACGTGGGATACTACGAGGTATACGGATTGGCAAAACGTATTAATAGGAAATACATGTAATTATTATGACGCACACGTGAGTTTATCTGGAGGAAATGACTTTACACAATTTCTGATTGGAGGAACATATCACAGAGAAACAGCAGTATTCCCAGGCGATTTTGCTGATACAAAAAACAGTGTTCATTTCAACTTGAACCATTTGTCTGCTAACAAAAAATTACATTTCAATTTTACTGGAAATTATCTAATTGATGACAACAAGTTACCGGGAGAAGACCTCACGAACTACGCTATCAAGCTGGCTCCAGTGGCTCCCGCTTTGTACAACTCAGATGGATCGCTGAACTGGGCGCCATTGCCAAATGGAAACTCTTCCTGGTATAACCCATTGGCGTATACAAATGCTAAATACTCGAGAAAGGTAAATAATCTAATAAGTAACGCCGTGATTAGTTATGATATTATTACTGGCTTGACAGTTAGCACAAACTTGGGATACTCAAATCAAAACCTAAATGAAAAAAGTGTCTATCCGTTAAGCGTTAATGCACCAGAATTGCAACCCACATCAACGCGATATGGAGAATTTGGCGATGGTTCTGTAGTATCGACGATAGCTGAGCCTCAGATTAGTTATAAAAGGAAATTCGAAGTTGGTTCTTTTGATTTTCTCATTGGAGGCACATTTTTAAAATCGGAAAATAATGCGCAACAAATTTTTGGGTCTGGATTCAGTAGTGATTTGGTTATGGAAGATATAAAATCAGCTCCTACTGTAGTAGTTTCAAACACTTTATTATCCACATATCGATATAATGCAGTTTTTGGCAGACTGAATTACAACTACAGAAATAAATATATATTGAACCTGAGTGCTAGGAGGGATGGTAGTTCTCGTTTTGGATCAGAAAATCTTTTTCACAACTTTGGATCAATAGGAGGCAGTTGGATTTTTTCAAATGAAAAATTTATTGCTGATAAAATTAAGTTTTTATCATTTGGTAAAATCAAAGGCAGTTATGGAAACACAGGAAACGATCAAATAGGGGACTATCAGTTTATGGGTCTGTATAATGCAGTATCTGCAGCAACACCGTATCAAGGTGCAACCGGTTTGGCAACTGATCAACTGACAAATTCATTACTTCAATGGGAAGAAACGAGAAAACTTTCTCTCGGAGCAGAGCTGGGATTTTTGAATGACAATTTACTGTTCAGTTCAAATTATTTTTTGAATCGTTCGTCAAACCTGCTTCAGTCATACACCCTTCCAAATCTAACTGGTTTTACAAGTATAATGGAGAACTTTCCTGCTACAATTCAAAATTCAGGCCTTGAATTAGGAGTAGATGCTAAAATTATTTCTTCCAAAAAATTTAGGTGGACAACGTCCATTAATTTGACCCTACCTAAAAATAAATTAGTCAAATATCAAGATTTAGAAAAATCGAGTGTGGCAAATTCATATGTTTTGGGAGAACCTATTCCAATTGGCAAATCATACAAAATGAACGGAGTCGATCCTGTCACAGGCTTGTTTACTTTTATTGACTCTAAAGGTACTGTTACTTCTCACCCTGTATTTCCGACAGATTTGACAGTCCTGAATAATGGTTTTCCCTCGTTATACGGTGGTATTCAGAACAATCTTAATTATAGGCACTTCGAATTAAGCGTGCTTTTTCAATTTGTGCGACAAAAAGGTCCCAATTATTCTTTGGGCAATAGACCAGGCGCTTTTACTAGTAATAATTTCGGTACAGTTAGGGCTAATCAGCCGCTTACTGTGTTCAATCGTTGGCAGAAACCTGGCGATATAGCAACATTTCAAAAATTTAGCGTTACTTATCCCGCAGATGCAGGGACAGCTATTATTGCCGCAGGAGAATCCGACGCAGCATTTTCAGATGCTTCTTTCGGAAGAGTCAAAAATCTGTACTTGTCTTGGCAATTGCCCGATAGAATAAAGAATCGCCTTCATATTCAAAATGCTACGATTTTTGTTCAAGGGCAGAATCTATTTACTTTCTCAAATTATCAAGGCTTAGATCCTGAAACAAAAAGCATTAATAACCTTCCGCCATTGAAAGTCATTACTGCAGGTTTAAAAATAAAATTATGAAATCCTAATTCTGTTTACAATGAAAAATTTTGATACAAAAAAGGATAAAAATACTAGATTGTCTATTCACTGCTCTTTTCGAATTTTGTACGTAAAGTTCATCACGGTTGTTTCATTAATTCTTATATGTTTCATTCTTCTAGGGTGTAAAAAAAATATCGAAGTTGGTCCTCCTCCAACAAGTATAAACACAGCTAATGTCTTTACAAATGATGCAACTGCAGCTGCAGTCCTCACTGGTGTCTATACAGAAATCAGCAATTTAAATGAAGATCTCGGCGGCGATGGATTGACAAGTATATCGTTGTATGCAGGACTTTCTGCCGACGAATTCTCATTATATGATTTGGGTGATGTGAGGTACTCTCCCTTTTATATGAACGACTTAACACCTATGACAAACTCAGGAACTTTTTGGAACAGAATATATTCAATGCTATATAACATAAATTCGGCCATCGAGGGGGTTACACGTTCAAATAGCCTGACAAGCGGGGTTAAAGATCAGCTTATCGGCGAAGCATTATTTCTTAGAGCGTTTTCATATTTCTACCTTGTTAATCTATATGGAAATGTACCTCTTATTCTAAGCACAGATTACAAGCATAATGCACTCGCTGAGCGTTCATCAGCCACAGATGTTTATAAGCAGATTATAAATGATTTAATCAAAGCAAAAGGATTGTTGAACTCATCTTTCTTACAATCGGATGCTGCTACGCCTTATACACCTTTGTCCATTTTGAGAGTAAGACCTACAAAGTGGGCTGCTTCAGCCTTGTTAGCTAGAGTTTACTTGTATACGAAAGATTACAGTAATGCTGAACTGGAAGCTTCCTTGTTAATTAATAATTCCTTGTTTTCACTAAGTCCAATTGCAAATACATTTAAAATGAACAGTAGCGAAACTATATGGGCATTACAACCAGTTGGCTCTGGAACTCTAAGTAACACAGGAGACGGGGCACTTTTTATTTTGCCTTCGTCCGGGCCGAATTCAAATCCAAATAATGTTTATCTCAATTCTGATTTAGTTAACAGTTTTGAGGCTAATGACCAGAGAAAAGTTAATTGGCTCGATAGTGTCATTACTAGTGTCGGTACGTATTATTATCCATACAAGTATAAAGTTGGATTGTCCGCTGAACCAACTAGTGAATACATAATGGTTTTAAGGCTTGCTGAACAATATTTAATTAGAGCAGAGGCAAGGTTAATGCAAGGAAAATATCAAGAGGCTATTGATGATATAAATACAATTAGAAATCAGCATGGGGGATTATCCACTCCTCTTCTTGCGCCAAATACATTGGATGATGGAATAAATATTATCCTACATGAAAGAAGGATAGAACTATTTTCTGAATGGGGACACAGATGGTTTGATTTGAAAAGAACTAATAAAATTGATAGTGTTATGATGATAGTTGCCTCTCAAAAAGCCGGATCATGGAACTCCTATAAAGCGTATTATCCAATTCCTCAAAGTGAGTTAGATGCTGACCCTTTTTTGAGACAAAACGATGGTTACTAAGTGTCGGAGATAAACGACTATTTTAAAATGTTTTTGGAATCTACTATTAATTCTACAAACACAAATTATAATCGCAGGTTGGTTTACAAAACTTATCATTTAGCTTAAAATCAATTTAACAAAATCGAAGGAACAAAATGACATACTGGGTGACCTCTCGGAACTTTAAAAATTCTAAGTTATAACAAGAGTGTTTATTTGTTCAATTTTCGTCAAACACATTTTATTACAAAATGAAAAATGCTATTATTTACTTAATACTAGTTTTCCCACAATTTGTTACAGCGCAAGTATCCGAGAAAGGAATTCAATTTGACGTTAAGTCATCATGGGGTGAAGTAAAGCAAAAAGCTGCGGAAGAAAATAAGATGATATTTATTGATGTATATACTACGTGGTGCGGTCCATGCAAAAAAATGGAAAAGGAAGTATATACAAATGATACTGTCGCGCAATATTTTAATCAAAATTTTATTTCAGTTAAAATACAGTTTGATAGCACCAAAAATGATTCAAAAAATGTCAGGATGTGGCGGCCAATAGCCATCGAGTTTGCTAATAAATATGAAATAGAAGGTTTCCCTACATTTCTTTTTTTTAATAGCAATGGCGAAATAATAAACAAAGGACTTGGATATCATACAACTTCTCAGCTGATTTGGACTGCGAAAGAAAGTAAAGGGTTATCTGGCTTAAACAATGAATTAAAAAGATACCTTTCAGGGTTTGTAGATTCAATTCACTTTAAGGAGTTAGCAGTATATGCGAATAAAATTGGCAATAAAAAGCTCTCAAAGAAATTAGCAGATTTATATTTGGTAAATATTGACAAATCTTCTCCCTCGAAGGAGTTAATTGAATTTACGAGGAATATTGCAAAAAACTATAGATTGGCTGATAGTCTGTCTTTGATTTATAAGCGTACAGTATTTGATACACTATCAGATAGAAGTTTATTGCAGGCTGAAATTTTGAATTTTGCATATTACTATTTATTAAAATTTTGCACGCCCTCCGACAAGCTATTTCAAATTAGTTATAATAATCCCACCAAAATAAATAGCGTGGCATTAAATGAGCCGTGGTTAGCCCAAAATATCGTTTATTCGGTTATATACAAAACAATAACCGAAAGTCTAAAAGCAAATGCTGGACCTCCGGATTGGGACACTCTCTTGTTAATGTTAAAGGATCGGTTTCCGAAGGTGAATGGTGACTCAATCATTAGTGACTACAAAGTGGGATACTATTATCAAAAAAAAGATTGGAGTAATTATACAAGCTCAATAATCAAGAGGGTTAAAAAATATGGTGAGTTCGGTATGGATGGAGGAGAAAATGCAGACTTAAATTTTAATAATTTGGCCTGGGAATTATTTCAACACTCCAATGATGCATCTGAACTCCAGATTGCTCTACAATGGTCAGATAAAGCGGTAAACTTGCAAAAGAAAACATTGAAACGCATTGACCTCGGCAACTTTATGGATACCAAGGCTAATATCCTTTACAAGTTAGGACATAAGAAAAATGCAATTAGGCTTGAAGAAGAAGCGTTGGCTTTGAATCCTCCCGAAGCAAAGACAATCCAACAAAACCTGAATAAAATGCGGAAAGGTGTGCGCACCTGGTAGAATATTAATCTTTAATTTATGGTTTCTTTATTAAGAAAGGAAATAGGCTCTTTAATTGTATTCTTTGCTATTGGCATAAATATTTTTGCGAATCCTTTTCAGCGGACAAAGCCAGTTATTGATACTTCATCTTATTCCTGGCCAATGGTTAATGGTTCTGGGATTTCTAACAATGGAAAATATTGTTATTATTTCACGAGTACGGATGCATATAGTAATCAAGGTCAACTTACACTTACTGATCAGAATGGAAGCTCTATTTTGAAACTTGATAAAATAAATTTAAGAAGTGCTTCTTTTAGCAAAAGAAGTGAAGATTTGATATTCATGAACATTAATGATAGCATTGGAATCATTAATGTTCGATCTAAGAAAATCAATTACATAAGTGATGCAAAAGATTATCGACTAATTGAAGATACTATTAATAGCTACTGTCTAATTGAGAAGAAATCAATCACACAACAAATATTAATACGAGATCTTTATAACAATAGTAGCCTCACTTTTGATTCGATATCATCATATTCACTTAGTCCAACAAAAATGGAACTTATTTTTAGTAAAGTCCAATCGTTGTCCGGCAGGTTTCTTTCTTGCTTAAGCAAAGTTAATTTGAGGTTTGGTACTTCAGAACTGCTATGGAAGGGTTCTGATATATATAAACCAGTATTTAGCACTGATGGTGAAAAAATAGCTTTTTTTGGAAGGCGATTATTGACTGACTCTCTGAAGTTGTTTGTTTTAGATAGGAATAATAAATCAGAAAAAAATATTTCTATTCAATTTGATGGTTCGCTAACTATAGATACTAACGTCCTTAATTTTAGCCCGAATGATTCTGGTTTATTTTTTAATCTGCGTAAAAATGGGAATGTTGATTATGAAGATATGAAAGCATCTGTAGAAGTTTGGAGTTATTCTAAATTATTTTTGCCAACTCAATTTTTGGAGGAAATAAGTAGCGATTATATATCTAACAAAGAACTTCATGCATTTTATTCTCTTCAATCGAATAAAAGTATATTATTAGACACCGGAGACATACATCTTATTACTGGCGTGGGTGGTATTAAGTATGTAATTGCGGTATCTAAAAATTATCCTGATAAGTTTTACAAAAAAAGCTTGCGGCCTTCATTTTACTTAATCAACTTAAAAACAGGAAAGAGAACAAAATTTCTGAATGAAGCTTCGTATGGAAGTGTGTTATTGTCTCCTAATGAAAAATATGTTGTCTGGTTTAGCACGGATAACCTCAGTTACTTCTGTTATAATGTAAACAGAAATCAAGTATTCAACTTATCAAAGGAAATCAAAACATTTTTATACGATGATCAGGAATTGAAAAACGGCCGAAAGAATCCTTTTGGAATTGCAGGTTGGTGTAATGAAGGGAATTCTATTATAATTTATGACCGATATGATGCATGGCTGATTGATTTGAGCGGGCAGCATCGGCCTATTAATATAACGCAAGGTACTGGTTCGAAGGATAAAATTGTTTTTGGACTTATTTCAAAAAATGAGTCGAAAGATATAGCACATTATGACTTAAGTTCTGGTGATTTCTTGCTTTCCGCATTTGAGACCAAGACCAAAAAAAGTGGTTATTATAAATTAACAATCGGCGCGCGGTTAAAGTTGCAAAAGTTGGGGCTATATAACGAAGCGCACTACATTTCAAAATCAAATACTTGCTATAGAATTGGGAGAACCGGTTTCGAAGAATTTGCAAGTGCTTCATTGAAACCAACAAAAGCACTAGATTCTAATGTTTGGCTTGTTGAAAAAATGAGTGCTGTTAGTTCTCCCAATTATTTTGTAACAAATGATTTTCAGAACTTTTCGGAGATTTCCAATATTCATCCTGAAAGGAATATAAACTGGATAACTTCAGAACTATTAACTTGGAGTTTTGATTCCAAAAAAACTATTCAGGGTATCATTTATAAGCCCCAAAACTTTGACTCATCAAGAAAATACCCATGCATTATAACTTACTATGAGAAGAGAAGTGATGAATTGAATAAGTTTTTAAGGCCGAATTTTAGTGATTCAAGAATTGACATTCCAACATTTGTTAGCAACGGATACGTTGTCTTCGTTCCCGATCTGCTTTTTGAGCAAGCACATAATGGTAAAAGTGCAGTTAAAATAATCGCTTCATGCAAAGTTCTCTTGAGTAAATTCAATTTTATCGATCACTCTAAAATTGGATTACAAGGGCATTCGTTTGGGGGATGGACAACCAATTATTTGGTTACGCATCTAAATGGTTTCAAGGCTGCTTGCGAGGCCTCAGGCGTCAGCGATCAGGTTAGTGGTTATGGGCAATTAGTGGGCGGCACTAACTCCCGACAAGAGCTTTATGAAGTAAGCTCTCAAGGGAGTGCCTACGGCATAGGCGTCACACCTTGGACAAAACCTGACTTATATATAGAGAATTCTCCGATTTTTTTTATTGACAAGATAAAAACTCCACTGTTAATGATGCATGGCGAAAATGATCAGTCGGTGCCTTTTGCACAGGCCTTAGAATTTTTTTTGGCTTTAAGGCGGGCGGCCAAGCCTTCATGGCTATTGCAGTACATAGATGCAGGTCACACTTTAAATGGCCTTTCTGCAAAAGATTATAGTATAAGGGTGCAAGAGTTTTTTGATCACTACTTGAAAGGTGCACCGGCACCACTTTGGATGACGCATGGCATTCCTGCAAAACTCAAACAAATCATTACTGGCTATAATCTAGATCCATCCGGCAACTGCGGTAAGGATTGCAATGTTTGTAAATTTTGGAATGAGAAGATGAAGAAAGATAGTGCGGCAACGCGGAAGGAGATTGAAGAAAAAACAAAGAGTGAGCATTGGATGGGTGGAAAGTAACGACTTCGCCGCCCGCAGGCGGGGAGATTGCTTCGACTCAGATGTTAAATTGTGCACCACAGCACCATTACGGAAATATTAATGGCTCTTTAAAAATTGCAAGATGGTATTTAAAATGGGCCAGAATGCAACCATTAAAATTGCAAAATGGTTCGGATTAACCTCACCGGCAAATTATTAATTAAATTATATTATTAAAAGTCAATTTTCGCACGCCCAATAATCTTCTTTGAAAACCGCATAAAATCTGGATTTTTTCGATTTTTCTGACATGGTAACCGGCGAACTGCCACAGGCGAAAATCGCTTGAATCAAATAAAATATTACCTAGGTCATTCGGCGAAAGGTTCTCTTTTGCAAAACTAAGTCTATCTGGTTAAATGGAGTTTTAGATTGGTTTTATAGTGTTCCCTTTTGAAAACTTAAAGATTTATAATATGCAAATTGGTTCGTTAAGAGTAAAAAGCTCATCTACAAAATGCCGAATTGGATTAAAGTAAACCACAAAGGTGATAATTATTCTGATTAATATTTAGGAACACATTTTTCTCTACAACCAACTTAACATTAAATTTTCTTTGTAATAATTTATCCCCTAAAATGCCTCAATACGATCATCACCACAGCCACACTTGTTCCTCCTTTGCTTTGCAAATACTCTTTAATAAATTGCAATGCACTGGTCACCTGATTACTCACTGTTCGTTTTGAAATATTCAGTTCCTGTGCTATTTCCTCATGACTCAATCCCTTTTGCCTGCTCAATAAATAGATTTTCCTTTGTGCAGGTGGAAGCCTGTCCACTGCCTGGTTTACCAGGCTTTGTGTTTCATTAAAGTCAACCATTTCTTCAGTAGTCGTTCTTTCGGCTTCTATGGCATCCCAAAGTTGTTTTTGTACCCTGGTTTCCAAAGCTGCTCTTTTAAAATGGCTATACGCCAGGTTCACCCCCATCATAAAAATATACGAACGGTAATTATCAATCTCATGCAGCGAGTTTCGTTTGTCCCACAACTTCAAAAAAACATCCTGCACCATTTCTTCCGCCAGCTCACGTGACTTCACCTTGCTGATCAAAAATGGAAATAAACTTTTGTTGTAATGATGAAATATTTTGGCAAAAGCATCTTCATCCCCACCAGCCATCCGCGCAAAAAGCTGCCTCTCATCAGCAAGTATCGTATTGTTTTCTGCCATGGTGGTGATTGACTATAAAATTAAGAAAAATATTCCCGCTAAACACCTCAAAAATGCTTCTCAATTCCATATCTTATTTGAACCACAAGTTCACTTCCGCACAAAGCCGCAAAGAAAAAATTCAACCCCAATCACCTAAGACACAAAGCCACCTTATGTTGCTGCACACTCTATAAATTAACCACCAATTTCATCTAATACGGGCCATAGGAAATTGTGACTCAAATAAAACATTCAGACCCCTGTCCCTTAAGTCCCTCTTGTCCCCATGGTCTTACTTTTCCCTTAGATTATTCTCTAAAACAACGACAATACAAATACTCTCCGAACTAAAAACCTGCCTGCAGCCCCTCTTTATGCAAATTCTAAATCTTTTCCCTCATTGCGTGGAGCTGGAATATAATTTCGGTGAGTAGTCCGCTTTTGCGACACTCGTCTAGATTATTTCGGGAACCTGTCCCGCTTATAGCGTGAAGCAACAACTTCATCGAGTCTAAAATAAAATAATAGCCTTCTCGATAATCTCACTCGCGGAGAAAATAATTCCATTAGCTACTCCATCTTGCAACTAAAACTTGATTGTATTCCATAAAGTATCTCCAACCTTCTCCCAGGCAATGACAACGCAAAAACCCTCCGAACTAAAGCCTGCCCGCAGCGCCTCATTGCGGAAATTCGATTCCTATACCGCTTGTCGTTACGATATCCTCCGCAATTCAGCGCCTTTAGTGTCTGCGCATATCACATATTCGATCTAAAGGCTCTTACCACCCATAGGAAATTACCACTGTCAATGAAGGACAGTAATCATAGTGAATGACGCCTCCTGTAGTAAAGACTGTTGTGCGGTGGCTCCCTTGTCCCGCCATGGCGGGAGAGCAGTTGTGCAAGGCGCCCTTTTCTTCGTTCTTTCTTTTGGGCGAGCAAAAGAAATGGACAATAATAATCTATTACACCTTACACCCATATTCATAAGTATAGATCTCGCACCTTCCCCAGGCAATGACAATGCGAAAACACTTCGATCTAAAGACTGTCTGCAGCGCCTCATTGCGGATATTCGATTCCTCTGCCGCTTGTCGTTAACGAAATGTCCGGCAATTCAGTGCCTTCAGCCTCTCACCATATTACGTGGTAAATCTAAAGCCAGGTGCTACCAGTAACAAATTACCCCTGTAAGTGAAAAAATGTACTCATGATGCAAGTAGCAACTAGTAGTTTTAACTGTTGTGCGCTGACCCCGGCTGCATACGCGCAGTCCTGCCATTGCGGGAGCAGCGGCGCCCTGTTTTGCTTGCCCCGACGAGCGCAGCGGAACTAGGGGCTCCACTTTTTGGGCGTCAACCACGAAGCACCTCAGCGAGGGCAAAAAAATAATAATCATCGAGCTAAAAAATGGAAATAAAAAAATTTCCCGAAGCCAGACATCTCTATAACATTCTACCAATCCTATTCACATACTCACCAACTATCGGGTGCTGGTATCTTATTATTTTGCTCCATAACTTTTTTAATTATGTACCCAATTCAAAGAATTGGTCTCAGCAAATTATATACTCTTTCCAAAATCATTCTCTCAATTTGTTCCACTAAATGAGGCTGAATTCAATCTCCATAAATAAAACTTATAATATTTTTAAAATGTAAAGATTCTTTTAATAGTTATATAAGCTTATAGTTGCTATAATTCTATATATATCGTTTTATTATTATTGAACGATTGCCAGCAAACTGTGGCATCATTTTATCACTTATTATCGTAATACTTAAACAATCCCTGATGCCAAAGTCCGGACCTATACTTATCATTGAAGATGATCTTGATGATCAGGAAATATTAAAGGAGGTATTTGATGCTTTGCAAGTACCCAATGTCTTAAGATTTTTTGCTACCTGCAACTCAGCATTGGATTATCTGCATAGCACTTTAGAAAGGCCTTTCCTTATTATTTCAGATATTAACCTTCCGGCTATGACAGGTATCCAGTTAAAAAAGGAAATTAATGGCAATGAGGTCCTGAGTAAAAAATGCATTCCCTTTATTTTTCTAAGTACAGCCCAAGATGAATATTTTATTTCATCTGCCTATGAGGTCCAGGTCCAGGGATATTTTGTCAAGCCCCCCAGGTTAATAGATTTAAAACTAATGATGTCTCATATAGTAGGCTATTGGAAATTCAGCCAGAATCCGGGTTACCCTTATGCTGTAATGGTTAGTTCAAAATGATGTTCCTTTTAAGGGAAGGATGTAAATTTATCAAACAGTTTAATAATGAAGCTCATTGGTTATATATTGATCCTTGCCGGTTTTGTCATGTTGGTAGTAAGAGCCATCAATTATACCCAGGATAAAAAAGTTGTTGATACAAACGTTATCAGCATAAGTGTAAAAGAACACAAATCACTTACCTGGCCACTCTACGCCGGCATCATTGCCATTGTTGCAGGTATCACCCTAGTTTTAGTAGATAGGAGAGGAACCAAAGGTTAATATTACCTCATCTCTTTCCCGGTAATTATAAATAAAGATCGTCCATTACTTAATTCAGTAACAGTAACTATTATCGTCATTGCACGGTCCTGGAATTAGGTTCACTAAGTAGGTATGTTCATTTGACAACCTATCCTAATTATTTTGGAAAGTAATATCATTCTAAGGAGAAAGCAATTCCATTTGCAAAAATAATCTCTATCTAGAAAGACAAGATTGCATTACTTGAAGTTCCTTCAACCTTCATCCAGGTGATGATAAGAAAAGAACACTTCAGATTAAAAGTCTGCCTTCAGCGCCTCATTGCGGATATTCGATTCCTGTGCCGCTTGTCGTCAACGAAATGTCCGCAATTCAGCGCCTTCAGCCTCTGCGCATATCACGTATTCGAACAGAGGATTTTTACAAACTATAGTAAACCTTGCACTGTCAACGAAAGACTGTAATCAAAATGATTGTGGGATCCTGTAAAGACCATTGTGCGCTGGCCCCCGCTGCATACGCGGAGCGTTTATGGCAGCGGTGTCCTTTTTGCTCCACTTTTTGGACAAGCAAAAAGTGGAATTAAAAATTGCCGAAGGCAAATCAAACTGCTGCAGCTTCCGTATCTTTCTTATGAATGAATCCTACAAATCATACATTACACAGCATCCGGAGTTTCCGGCTCCTGAGTCACAGGTATAGGTATTTTAAGTATTAAACCTTAAACATCACATAGTAATAGTCTACATAATTCCACCTATTGCATTCCAGTCTGTCCGAATCTTTCTTTGTATTACCAATCCTTATGAATAAATCAACCTATACAGGTATCCTGCTTCTACTATCAACATGGCTTTTCATTTCCTGTCAAAAGCAACACCTGGAGGAAGTTATAAGATGCCAGTCCATTGCCTATGTTATCGATAAAACAGATGCCAGTAAAAATGTTATTGCTACAGATACAAGTATTTACTGGCCACAGGTTTGCGGAGAAGACTTGCAACGCTTCATGGCCATGAGTAAAGAACCACAACCCATGTGTGGCCAGCCAGGGTCATATTTGCGTTTAGTCATCTGGATACCCCAACACCCAAAAGAATTGCACTAAAATCTCGGTATTAATCCACTACCCAAAGATGTATTAGAAACGCATTGTGTTAACCTTTGATACCTGTGGGTGCTTTGATCCCCGTAATTATACGGATTGTACAAATTAATTATTCAGATATCTTGGCTAAAAATCTTAATGAAGATTGCAAAGATAAAAATCAAAAATTCCGCTTAATCAACTAGGCAGCATCTGTACTCTATGTCTTTAGTATAATTCCTGGACAATACCCAGGCTTTAAAATGATGGCAACAGGTTTACAATTAATGAGAACTAGGATATAAAGGAAATTATATTTATTTTATCTACCACATAATCTATTGTTATGACTGTCGAACTAATACTTACAATTTTTATATCCTTCTTTATTGGAGCTATCATCACCTGGTTCATTGTGAAAAACCGCTTGTCAATAAAAATGGCTGACCTGGCAAATAAATTATTTAATGCTGAACAGAAAAATGCCGAAATAGAAGCAATTGTTGCCAAACTTTCAACAGCCAATGAGACGCTTAACGAAGAAAATGTTTCCTTTGAAAAAGATATTACACGTCTTACTACTGAACATTTACTTACTGCAAAAGCACTTGACGAAAAACTGGCGGACTTAAAGTCTTTGAATGAAAAATTAGATAGCCTGCAAAAAGAAAATAGCATCGGGTTACTACAAAAAACAGTTGCCGAACAAAACCTTGAAAATGCCCTGGAGGCCAATACCCAGTTAAAACAAACGATTGTTAGTTTACAGGAAGAAATAAAGAAATTAAGCCAGGAACTTTCTCACACAGAAAGATCAGCCGCTATTTCTGCTACAGAATTGGCAGAAAATGTCAAAAGACTTAAAGAGCAGCAAGAGTTTATTGATGGTGCTGAGAAAAATCTAAATAACGCATTCCAGGCTTTATCTGCAGAAGCGTTAAAAAATAACAATATTTCATTTATTACACTGGCTAATGCAAAACTTGACGAAAAACTTGCTGAATCAAAAGGAGTTTTCGAAAAGAAAGAGCAGGCCATAGATGCATTGGTTAAACCCCTTTCTGAAAGTTTAAGCAAATTCGATTCAAAAATTCAGGAGTTGGAGAAAGTACGACTAGAGCAGCATGGTCAGGTCAATCAATATATACTTGGAGTTCAGCAAACCACTGATAAACTTCAAAAGGAAACTCATAATCTCGTAAGTGCATTGAAAACATCACATGTACGAGGAAGATATGGCGAGGTAGCACTCCGGCGTGTTGTTGAATTTGCAGGTATGACTGAACATTGCGATTTTCGGGAACAAGCTTCGGTTCAAACTGAAGAAGGCATGTTACGGCCGGACATGAACATACTGCTGCCTGAAAGTAAAACAATCGTAGTTGATTCAAAGGTTCCCTTAGCAGCATATATGAGAGCTTTTGAAACTGAAGATGAAAATGAGCGTAGAAATTATTTGCTGCAACATGCAGTCGCGGTTAAGGAGCATCTTAAAAAATTAAGTGCAAAGGCCTATTGGAGCCAATTTGGCGATTCGCCTGATTATGTCATTTTATACATGCAGATAGAATCATCCTTTGGTGCAGCACTTCAGTCAGATCCATCACTGCTTGAGGAAGGTATTCGCAATAAAATTGTATTTGCTACACCCACCACATTAATTACATTGTTAAAAACCGTAAGTTTTGTATGGCAACAACGATCCGTTGCCAATAATATAGAATCAATACGTGACGCAGCAATTGAACTTTATAATAGAACCACAGTTCTGCTAAATCATTTTGGTAAAATGGGGAGCAGTTTAAAAACTACTGTTAATCATTATAATAGTGCCGTTTCCTCATTGCAGACCCGTTTTATTCCGCAGGCTAGTAAATTATACACTATGGGTTCTGCCTATACGAAAAATATAATACCTCAAATTGAGCAAATAGATATTGCGCCACGGTTAGTAGACAACACGGAACCGTCAGCAACATTAACCGACGAAGAGAAGGTCGCCGCGTCACTTCGGTTAGAAGAATAAAATCAGGGATATAGTTTTTTGATTTCTATATATAAAATGAGTGCACTGTATATATAATATGTAATAGCAAACTATTTCAAACTTACCGTGAGTACGTATTGGTTGTAATATCTTGTCATCATAATTCACAATTTCTAAATAAGTCATCACAATGCAAGCGCAGCGCCAAACCATGGCAACAGCACACTCCGTCACAGAAATAAAGCTATAGTAAACTAAAAGAGTTTCATTCCTGTTTAATGCCTCTGGCAGTGTGCACTTGCCATGCCCTTCATCTGCCTCCGTACCTCCGGCAGCTTCGGGTGCTTCGTTGCACTACGCAGTTTGTCACAGCGCTTGCCCGTGTTCCTTTAAACTCCTCCAGCCCCTTTGCCTGTAGTCCTCGCTGCGTTCCACTGCATTGCACCACGTTCGTTCCCAGGCTTTATGCTGCAGCATGGCACCTTCCACAAGCGCCCATGCACATAGCCCAATTCTTGTTCCAGGATGTACCTGCCTACGCATCCCACCCACATCACTCACTGGGTTCCATTTCGCTCCACTCCGCCGTCCTCCATGCAAACAGGCTTCCGGAGCCTGCCACTTCTTACGGCAGCATTGCCCTTTTAATGTTATCGGTAAAAAAGCACTTATACGATACTCCGTTCAACACCTGTTGCACCGTCTTTTATTATAAATGCCTTGTTTTGGAAAACAAAATACATAGTAAGGAAGCGCCAAAACTTAATATTCCTTGCCTTTATCCCACAATATGCACTATCAATACATTTCCTGCTCTGGATATAGCACAAGGGTATGTCTCAATTAGGCTTATCCGTAATTTTCCCTATTTTATTTATAAAATATCTTTTATAACCTTACACCCTTAATTTTTCCAAATAATACCTAAACCAAACTAATTGTAAATGCTGATTTCAAATGTTTCTATTTCCAATTACAGGGGAATTAAAAAGGACAGTTTCGAAGCATCTCCGTTTAATTGTGCTATTGGTGAAAACAATGCTGGTAAATCATCTATACTACTGGCAACAAGTCTATTCTTTTCAGGGGCCTCGTTAAGTTCTTCTGATTACTATAACCCCAATGAGGAAATAGAAATTGAAATATCATTTTGCAATATTGAAGAAGGAGATTTTCATCGCCTTATTTCCGAACACAGGGATAGAATTAAAGAACTAATATTGGATGGAAAATTAACCCTGACGCGTCTTTATTCCTTGGATGGCAAATCAGAACTTCTTTGCCAGCGCTCTGCACCAAAAGATGCCCGTTTCGGAAAAACAGTTATTAGTGAGTTGCTAAAAGGCAAAAAAGGAAAGGATCTTGAAACTGCAATAGTTACACTTTTCCCTGAGTACAAGGAGCGCTTTAGCGGACTTACTACCCAGGCGGCTATCAATAAAAAAATAGAAGATATCATTTCAGAGCTTCAACCTGATCAGATGGAAATGAAAAGATCTTCCCTGCCAACTGGAATTGACAATAGCATCAAAACATTTTTGCCCGACCCCATATATATTGCTGCAGTAAAAGATCTTAAGGATGAAGTAAAAACCAAGGAATCCACAACATTTGGCAAATTATTGGGCATACTCCTGAAATCCCTGGAGGATTCCAAACATTTTGAAGAAATAGCACAGTCTTTTAATAATCTTTATTCCATGTTGAATGTTATTAGGGATGATCAAAATATTACTGACAACAGGATTGATAAATTAAAAGCTATAGAAAATCAGATAACTGGTTATTTAAAAGAAAATTTTTCGAAGTCTAGCGTAGAAATTGAAATTCCAAAGCCAGAATTAAAACAGATCTTTTCAAATGCAAAAATTTTGATTGATGATGGCGTAAAAGATGTAATTGAAACAAAAGGCGATGGGATCAAAAGAGCAGTCACTTTTGCCTTGCTACGGACCTATGTAGATAATTTTAAAGAACAACGAAAAGAGCAGTCTCGTGCAAAAATGGTAGCAAGCGAAGAGGCATCTATAGAAGACTCCACTGAGGTCAGGCCCTTGGAACAACCATATTTATTTTTATTTGAAGAACCAGAATTGTTTTTACATCCCAATGCCCAGAAAATATTGTTCGAAGCACTGGAAAACCTGTCAAAGGAGAATAACCAGGTTTTTGTCACTACACATTCGCCACTCTTCTTTTCACCTTATTCTACAGGTACGTTTATAAAAGTTGTAAAGGAGTATCCATCGGGTTCCAAACCTTTTGGAAAATTTATTTCAGTCAATTTGCTTAAAGAGGTTGAAGCCAAAGATGCGTTCCAGATAATGTGTTATGAAAATAATGCTGCTGCTTTTTTTTCTAATAAAGTTGTACTGGTAGAAGGAGATTCCGATATGATTTATCTGAAAGAAGTATCCCGCTTATTAAACCCTGACTGGAATTTTGATTGCAGGAATATTCCCATCATCAGTATAAATGGCAAATCCAATGTGAAACGATATATTGATTTTTTCAGTCGTTTCAATATCAAAACATATACTATCGTTGATTCCGATGCATTAATAGATGGTTTTGAAAAATTTGATGTTTGTGATGAAAGCAAACAAAAAAGAGACCGTTTATTAAAGCTCATAGATCAATTAGCAGAGGAAACATTAGCAGAAGCTCAATTAAATGCTGACAAGATCAAGGAACTGATCAGAAAATATTCATTCAAGGAAAGATATAACAGGTTGAAAATTTTGGTTAATAAAATAAAGGCAAAAGAGGAAATACTCGATGATGAACTTACGGAAATTGAACATTTATTTTCTGAAGAAACGCTCAATTTGCGCCGCCAAATATTTAATAATAAAGCACTTGAGTTGGATGGGAAACATGATTTGCTAGAACTTTTAAGAACCCAGTCCATTTTTATCCTGGCAGATGGTACTATAGAGAATTATTATCCTTCCGGCATGGTTGGGGCAGATAAACCTACTAAAGCATTAAATACAGTTAAGTTTCTAAAACAACAGGAAGATTGCAGGAAATTTCTTCCAAAATTTAAAACTGGTACCAACGAAGTTTGTGAATTAGACCTGATTTTTGAAAAAGTTTTTGAATAAATTTCACTTTCTAGGTATAGCGTAACTGATTCCATTTATGAAGGAATTCTGTTTCGATGTTCATTTAATCAATGTCAATATTTTAAATGAACCACAATCTGCAAGCGCAGCGCCAAACCATGGCAACAGCACACTCCGTCACAGAAATAAAGCTATAGTAAACTAAAAGAGTTTCATTCCTGTTTAATGCCTCTGGCAGTGTGCACTTGCCATGCCCTTCATCTGCCTCCGTACCTCCGGCAGCCTCGGGTGCTCCGTTGCACTACGCAGTTTGTCACAGCGCTTGCCCGCATTCCTTTAAACTCCTTCAGCCCCTTTGCCTGTAGTCCTCGCTGCGTTCCGCTGCATTACACCACGTTCGTTCCCAGGCTCTATGCTACAGCATGGCACCTTCCACAAGCGCCGCATCACAAAGCCCAATTCTTGTTCCAGGATGCACATGCCTTCGCATCCCACCCACACCACTCACCGGGTTCCATTCCGCTCCACTCCGCCGTCCTCCATGCAAACAGGCTTCCGGAGCAATAACTTCAAAACCCCACGTTCCTTAAAAAGCGTCCTCGCACGTTTTATCTTATCCTGGTACACATTATTTCTCGCCCATGTGACTCTTGAAATTCTTTTCGTTCACTTAGGCTTTATAAAATTAATTCTCTATGTCCCTTAGTGTCGCCAGTGTCCCCTGGTTCAAATCTCTCATTGCAAGTCTGCGCAGCGACCTTTGTGTTCTTCTTTCTTCAATACCATGAAAACCCTACTATCAAAGCGCTTCTTCAGCCTAACTCATTTGACATTCCAAATTCATTATCTATCTGTTCTCTTTCTCCTTTGTGTCCCTTTGAGCCTTAGTGCCTTCGTGGCAAAAAATACTGTGAACCGCTGTGCCTCTCTGCCACCGTGGTTCATTCCAGTAACTTAATGTATAAACGCCAACAATTTTTCAAAAAAAATCATCAGCAAGTTAGGCGGCTACCACAAACCCGCGCGAAGGGAAGGCAAGGAACTACGGCATAAACACAATGCCAGCAGGCACAAGGCCTTCATTTATTCCGTTCCTCCTTGCCTTCCCGCCACGCCGCCTGTAGCAATGCTTTCTTTTTTCTTTTTTTCCCTTTTTTCTTTTTCTCTTTTAAAAAATAGTAGCGAAGCGCAGCGAGCAAATTAAATGCGCATACTATGTGTTATCCTCAAATCAACTGTTACCAGGCTCAGGCAGTCTGTCAGTACAACAACCAGTCCTTTACTTTTTACATTTTATCTAAAGGCGCGAATGCGGGGCAGCCCAACCTGTCACCCTGGGTCAATTCCTTTGCTGTGCATTGCACCAGCAGCGAACAACTTGACTTCTACTTCTGGCTGGCTTATTCACTCTGGCAATCAGGTAGGTTCAAACCACTATTGCGTGGATCTGTAATCCCTTTTCTTTCCATTGCCGAAACCCGTGAGCTGTTTGCAGAAGTGGCAAGTTCCATTTACCCGCACTGGCAGCATTTGCAGGGAATCATTGAAGCACTCAATAAGCTCAAAACAGCGAGGGCTCACCTGGCACAATGCATTATCTCCAATGAAAAACTGCAAAATATGCTCTTGAAGATCCATTTCTAAAATCAAAGAGGCTGGCTTAGGCGGTCAGCCTCATTTTTTCCACTTTTAAAATTTGTAAAGATGTCTAAAGTCATTCCAATCAACCCCAAACCAAAAGAAAAGAATATTGCTGAGTACATCTCACCCTACGACGCAAAAGTTAATGAAGGCTTTATTGATTTCCTGGACCAGGTCTTTGCAGCTTACCAGAAGTCGCATCGATATGAATACCTGCCATTTAGTGATAAAGTCAATATGACTTTTAAATATCACTGCATGCGCGAGTTTATTCTGAATCTCAAACGCTGACACATGTTGCAGGAAGAGGCAGCCTGCCTCTTCTTTTTTTTAATCTCTTTTAAATAACTTGAAACCGAATCAATCAAATATGTATCCCTTACAATCAATAGAAGGTCTGCTCCTCAGGATCTACCTCACACGTAACAATCTATCACTGCTCCATAGATGCATAAAAATGCAACAGGAAGATGTTACATCTCCCGAATTCTTTAAAGCTTCCATGGCCACCGGCACAAGCGATTTTCAGCAAAAACTTTCTGTGGCAAAGCGACATACAGAAAAGGCATTAGCATTATTCCAGGATCAGGGCATCATATGCATTCCATATTTTCATAAAACTTATCCTACATGTTTACTTAGCACTAAATATTTTCCACCATTGCTATTTGTCAAAGGCCAGCTACCTAAAGGTCAAAATATGGCCATTGTGGGTTCCCGGCATTGTTCACCTTTAGCAGATGAAAAAACAGCGGCCGTTGCCAGGCAATGTGCCGAAAAGAATTTAGGAATTATTTCAGGTCTGGCGCTGGGCATAGATACAATGGCCCATAAGGCTGCAATAAGCCATGATCTTTATACCGCCGCCATTCTTCCCACATCCCTGGTTGATATCTACCCACCACAAAACATTCAATTATCTAAAAAAATTCTGGAAAGGGGCGGGGCCCTTATTTCCGAGCAAACACCGTTTATGGATCCTGTAGCCAATCCTTTTGTCCTTCGCAACCGCATCATCGCGGCCTTTTCTGAATTTGTATTTCCGGTAGAAATGAAGAAAAACTCCGGCACCCGCCACGCCCTGCAGTATGCTGTGCGTTATAAAAAAACAATCATTCTTTGTTTACCGGGTGCAACTGAGATCGGCAAGCACCTGCTTTACTACGAAGGCATATTTACCGCCATTGCCCATTATAAAAAGCATAAATACCCACAGCTAAAAATCATTAAAAGCATTCCGGATATCTCTGGACATCTATTAAAAAAAACAATTGATCAAACGAGTTTATTCTGAATAATAGTCTGGGGATAGGGTAGAGGTGTGTAACGGATTAATTAATCCATACTTGTTTTTCCTGCACCACAAGTTTCTGGCCTTTTATTTCTTTACCATTTAAATTTTTTATGGCTTCCAGTCCACTGGCAAAGGACCTCATTTTTACAAACGCTAATCCTTTCGAATATCCATTATACCTGTCATAAATTACTTCTGCAGATTCTATCTCTCCATAGGGTTCAAATAGGTTTTTCAGCTCCGTATTGTCTACATCCAGCGGCAAATTGGTGATCTTTAAATTCATTTTTTCATAATCGACGTTTTCAACAAGGGTAAGTACTATTGGCATTTTATTTAGCTTTTCAGTAATGACTGTTCACTAATAAATGTCAATCCTTTCAAGGAGTCGCAACCCGGCAGCAGGGCAACACGTCCTTTTTGCCACCTACGAGCATAGCGTGACCTGGGTCGCGGGTTTTTAGAAAAGTAATGGCCAGGCACCTCAGCGATAACCACTAAAAAATAAATATCCTGCAGCAGAGAATTAGAACATAAAAACCTGCTGTTACCCATCATTAACCTTCCCTTAGTACTAACGCCTTTGCCAACCGTCTTTCCCTTAACATTCATTCCTATGCTTCAAAAAAACACTATTATCACTTTATTGCTTTTCACTATTATTTGTTCTTGCCATAACGATGATTTCAGAACAACTACCACAGGTTTGAAATACAAGATTTTCCACACCGGCCAGGGGGATAAAATAATCCCGGGGCAATTTTTGAAATTAAAAGTTAAGCAGGTATACAATGATTCTGTGCTGGGTGATTCACCCATTCCTCAATACCAGCCCTACGATTCCCAACTCTTGTCAAAAGAAGCTTACGAACTATTCAGCAACATACGCTGCGGTGATAGTCTTGTATTCAAACTGTCATCAGATTCTGCATTCAAAACCTCCCGTCCAGCCTTCGCCAAAAAGAAAGGTTGGCTCATTACCTATGTAAAAGTGCAAAGCATACTCCAAAGCGAAGCCGAAGCAAAGGCAGATCTCGAATTGGAGAAAAAAATGCATCTGGCTGACTCAAATATTACCAAACCTTAATTATTAGGTTGTTTAAAATGTATAAAATAATACTAATAAAATTAGCATTCAGTTAGTACTTCCTTCATTAATCTTCGTCTTATAAGTAACAAAACATTCAGTAAGTCAGGTATGGAACTACAAATTAAATCGGCCATAGAAGGAAATCGATTAATACAGTTTGATTATATCAATCTTCCCCGGGTGGTAGAACCCTATTTCCTGGTCACCAATAAGGAAAACGAAAAATACCTTTTAGCCTACCAGGTCGGTGGCAAAAGTATAACAGCCGAAAATGGCTGGCGACAATTCCAGGCATCAAAGATCTCAGGACTGTCATTAACAGATGAATTCTTCATGCAACGCAATTACGAATTCATCCTCATGGTAGCCGATATACAGGAAATCATCTATGCCATCAACTACAGGTAAGAAAATCTATATTACAGAGCGCCAACTGAAAGCTATCTGGCTTTAGTCTCTCAAACCTAGATCATACTCTACGCATACCACGTGTTCGATTTAAAGCCATATGTCAACAGTAGGAAAATTATCAATGTAAATGATAGACTTATTCATCTACCAACCAGAAAGTAAGGTTGTTGTGCGGGGTGCCTTTTGCACGCATAGTCCCGCCATTGCCGGATCAGCGTGACTTTACGCCTGCCCAGATGAGAGCAGCGGAACGCGGGGGTTCCTTTTTGAGCACCTGTCCCGCAGAATTGCGGGAAGCAAAAAGGAACAATACCTTGCCGAAGGCATTAAAAACCATAAGCCAGTCAACTACACTTATTAACGGCTTGCCTGTAACCCATTAATACTTGCTTACTCCTTACCCCTCCATTTGCCTTTCCCCCCAACCAGCCCCACCCGGTTTATTTCTCTTCGCATTAGGAACAGATTTCGGAAGGATCAATGGAATATTCCTGGCCTTTCCCTGCGCAGGCTTATCAATATGATCTATAATAATTCTTAGGGTGCGCTCACTAATGCTTCTGCCCTCCACCTGCTTCCAGTCTATACGCCTTCTCTTTAATCCTTTCAGCTCACGAATAAAAGGCCGGTTATTTTCAATGATGATAAATTTATCCGGGTTAGCCTGCGCAGTTATCTTATACCTTTCATGCATCTTATCCTTATGCACCAATGACCATTGCAAATGAAATCTCTTATGTCCCATGTCCACTACAATCATACCCATAGTGCAATTTAACCTCTGTGTGTCAATTGCTAAAAAATTTATCAAATGGAGTTGATGTGCAGGCAGGCACAGCCATAGGTTGCCATTTCATTCGCAGAGTTTGTTAAACTTACAGGTTACTGATCCATTCCTTGAATACCGATGCTCTTTCCTGGCTCACTACCAATCCGTCAGGCAATCCTTCCACGGTAAGTTCAATTTTCAGTTTTACAATCTCATAGGCCTTATAACTCCTGATGTAATTACAGTTCACCACAGCTTTGCGGTTCACGCGGAAGAATATATGAGGGTCCAGGGTATCAATGATATTGATCAGGTTTTTATCGATCACATATTTATTCCCTTCTCTATCAAATACAAAAACAATACGGCCGAATACCCAAAAAAGTGCCACATGCTCCAGGCGAAGCACCAGGTGTTCAATCCCACGTTTTACAATAATGCGTGTACGTTTTTTCCCCACAGCTGCTAGTTCCATAATTAAGATATAAGGTGACTCAGGACAATACTTTTCCCCTGTATTGATTACAATACCCTTATTGCTTAGACGTTTGATGAATTACTAAGTACTATTCCTTTTTTCGTCTCAAACGCCATTTATAAAAATCGTTTATAAGCTGTTGATTTCTTTATCCGGATGGAGGACGTAGACAGGCCCGGGAACCAATACCTTAGCTCCGCATAAAGTTTTCATAGGGTACGGATTAAAGAAACGGGCTGAGGTTTCCACCTCGGCTCTTTTATTTTGAGAATGGCCACAAAGACACAAAGACAGAAAGAAACGCAAAGTGCTCGCAGGCTCGCAAAGAGAAGGAGAGGGGAACCACAGAGACACAACGGCACAGTGATGCACAGATAGATTGGCCACAAAGACACGAAGGCACGAAGGAGCACAAAACGGCAGGAGAGTTAACCGTTGATATGTTGAAAAGGAATGAATCTTAAGCTACATCTGCTTACATCTCTTCAAACGCATCCCATAAAAACTTATACTTAAAGCCTGTTCCAGAGCCTCATTGCGGAACCTAAACTTTAACGTCATTGCGCGGAGCATGAAAAACCATTCGGTAAGTAGTACGTCTATGCGAAACCTGTCCCGCTTCTTGCGGGAACCTGTCCCGATTATTTCGGGAAGCAACTATTTCATCGGGGCCAAAATAAAAATAATATTCACCTTGATAATATCCATCTACGAAGCCTTCTATGTGTCTATTGTATCCTCTGTGTTCTATGTGGTGAAATAAATCTTTTTCACCTAACAAATAGCTGCCAATCAAAAGGCATCTTCAGCCTATGCTACAACAAACTATAAATTACAAACTACCTCTGTGTTTATGTGTGCCTTTTGTGATCTATGTGGTGAAAAATAATTTTCACTACAACAATGCCCCTGGCAACTGTTATCTAATTTATCCACATTCACCCCCTGATCATCCCCACCACTTGCATCTACCAAACCATCACTCTATCTTGCACCCGGTTTTTCATAGGATATTGGATTTTAAAAACGAGGCCGCATTTCTATGCAGCCTTTTTTTTGTCCATTCCGCAATGACTTCATTAAATCACCTGCCTTTAACCATCTGCAACGTAAACTTCCAGCACTATCTTTCGTATAATTACGAACCTCTAAGTAAATACCATACACCAAAAATCAGGTAATAAAGCTATTGTTTAGCGAGCCTGGCAGTGCTAGTTTTGTGTCAGAAGTTGATTGATACCTAATCAATCGAACCAATATCCGAAAAACCCGTCCAGTAAGTTTTTGTTAATCCATATCCAAAAGAAAAACAATCCTAATCCAATATCGGTCAACTTCTATTTTTCCATTATCGCTGAAAAGACCAACATCCATAGTCCTGAAAAAAACCGTTTCTGTAATCCGAAAAATCTTATCCTATCCTATAAAAAGACCACAGGCTTCCAGTCCTATCTAACCTAAACATTCAAAACCGGCTGCCTGAAAATATTGTCCCCTCTTTTGAGGGGATTTTTATTGCTATAAAGATGAATCATTTGGGCGTGCCCCGGCTCCCGCACCAGGCCATCCCTTCGGGTCGGGCTGTCCGCTTGTAGTCCTCGCCACAATGTCCTGGCACAATGCCCTCAGCTGTGGGCTACCGCTTCCATCCCTCACGCGGGAGAGAAGGAGAGATGGCCACAGAGAGAGGCCACAAAGGCACCAAGACACAAAGGAGCACTAAGGAAAAGGGAAGAGTTGACAAGTTGAAATGTTGAAAAGGAATGCATCCTAAAGCAAGATATTCTTACATCAATTGCCAACGCAGCCAAAAACTCTTCGAATTAAAACTCCTGGCAGCGCCACATTGCGGTTATTCGATTCCTCTGCCGTTTTTAGTTTACCAAAACCTCCGCAATTCAGCGCCTTCAGCCTCCCCGCATATCACGTGTTCGATTTAAAGCTAGTAAGTGCTCTGTAGTGATCTTCCTCTATCAAGGAAAGACAGTGATCATAGTGTATCTAATTACCAGTAGTAATGATCGTTGTGCGCCGGCCCCCGCTGCATACGCGGAGTCCCGCCATTGCGGGAGCAGCGGTGCCTTTTCTTTGGTTACTTTCTTTGGGCAAGCAAAGAAAGTGACAATAAAGCCGAAGGCAATAAAAGCGTGAACTAGTCTCTTTTATGTGTCTATGTGCAACCTATGTGGACTATGTGGTGAACTGTATTCTATGTGTCTATGTCCACACTATGTGTCTATGTGGTGAAAAAGAAAATCTTCCTTAATATTCTGTCACAAAAACAACGAAATTGCGAACCCTGCCCCAAACAGGGCACGAAACCCATCATGCCATATAAATCATATTTCAACTGGAGTGGAGGTAAAGACAGTGCCCTGGCTTTGTACCATGCATTGCAGGATAAGCATTATAGCATAGATCGGCTTCTCACCAATGTCAATGGCCACCATCGCCGCATTTCCATGCATGGCGTACGAGAAGAATTATTAGACGTTCAGGCTGCATCCATTGGACTGCCACTCCAAAAGATCCTGCTTCCTGAGGAGCCCACCATGGCCGAATACGAACAGCAGATGATGGAAACAATGAAGCAGTTTAAGGCAGAAGGGTTTACCCATTCCTTCTTTGGTGATATTTTTCTCGAAGATTTAAAAAACTACCGGCAGCAGCAATTGGCAAGGCTGGGTGTCCAGGCCTGCTTCCCTTTATGGAAAAGGAACACAATGCAATTAATGCATGAATTTATAGACTTCGGTTTCAAAGCCATTGTTGTCTGCATCGATTCCAGGGTTTTGGATCAATCCTTTGCAGGCAGGATCCTTAACCGTGAATTTTTGAAAGACCTGCCTGCAGGCGTAGATCCCTGTGGAGAGAATGGCGAGTACCACAGTTTTGTTTTTGATGGCCCCATATTCAAAGAACCGGTAAAATTTGAAAAAGCTGAAAATGTATTCCGTGAATACAAGGCTCCGGGTAACACCAATGATCAAAACTTCAATCAACAACCTTCCTCCATTGGTTTTTGGTTCACCGAACTATATGATTAGCGCTGCACAATGGGCCACAAAGGCACGAAGGCGCTAAGCAGCACCAGGACTGATGTATATTCTATGTGCCTATGTCCAGACTATGTGACTATGTGGTGAACTGTATTCTATGTGTCTATGTACAGACTATGTGGTGAAATTGCATTGGTGAGCCCGCGAACCCTTCGCGTTCCTTTCTGTCTTAGCGTCTTCGTGGCAAATATCCCTGTGTCACTCCCTGTCTCCCTGTCCCCGAGGTTCAAAATTCTGGTGAGCCTGCGAACTACCTTCTTCCTCTTAAGAAAAAGCCTGCTATTAAAAAAGCCTCTCCCACCTAAAGAACTAAAAACTAAAAACTCTCTATGTTTCTATGTCCATTCTATGTGTCTATGTGGTAAACTTCTTATAGTGAGCTTGCGAACCAAAGCTTCATCCTAAAAAATGCCTGCCATTAAAAAGGTCTCCAACTTAAACAACTACAAACCACAAACTACAAACTACAAACTCTCTATGTGTCTATGTGTTTGCCTATGTGTTCTCCTATGTTTGTAATTGTTATGATTTAGTTCTTTGAGATTCTATTTAGTTCCCAATAGATTTGAGTTTTTAAAAGTGAAAAAGGGTGGGAGTGATATGTTTTTAAACCGCCTTTATGGCATGTTGTCACATAGATAATGCCCCATCCTTTTTATCTCTTAGAGTTTGAACAGAATGTAAGGAATACGCTACAGGTGTATATCCAGAATATCCAGCCAGGAGACAAAACGAAGGGAGATTTTTCACTTTTATACTTTTAAATGATTGGAAATGAAAAAAATTGTTAAGCAGGCAGTGGGCATAGATGTAGCCCAGAATGAGTTAGTTGTTACTGTAGGCAGGATGTTCGATGACCTGACACCTGAACTGTATGCAAACAAAACCTTCCGTAATACAAAAGAAGGTTTTTCAGCGCTGGTATTGTGGGTAAACAAACTGACCGATCCTTCCTGCCAGCTGCGTTATGTGATGGAAGCAACGGGAGTGTATCATGAGTCGCTGGCTTATTTTTTAAATGAGAAAGGCCTGGAGCTAACCATCGTGCTGCCTAACAAGATCAGCAATTATCAAAGGACACTGGAAGTAAAAACAATTACCGACAAAACTGCTTCAGAAACGATTGCAAGATTTGGCCTGGAACGAAAGCTTGATGCATGGCAAAGGCCTAAGCCCATATTTAAGAGAATCAGGCAGCTAACCAGGGAAAGGGGTCAGGTGGTACAGGCAAGAACGGTAGCCAAGAACCAGTTGCATGCAGAGCAGGCGGAAGCTGAACCCGGAAAGAGAACCATTGAAAGATTGAAAAAGCAGATTGCCCTTTTCAATGACCAGTTGCAGCAGATTAGCCAGGAAATACAGGAATTGGTGAAAACCGAGGAGCAGGTAGATAAGGCAATTAAACTAATTACAACGATACCTGGAATTGGGATATTAACGGCAGCCACGGTGCTTGCAGAAACCAATGGTTTTGAACTGATCAGGAATAAAAGGCAGCTCAGTAGTTATGCGGGTTTTGATGTAAAGGAAAAACTATCCGGCACTTCGGTGAAGGGGAAGCCGAAGATATCGAAGAAAGGAAACAAACACCTGCGAAAGGCGATGCATATGCCAGCTCTTGCAGCGATACGACATGAGGAGCGGTTTAAGGATGTCTTTGCAAGGTTGGTATCCAGGCATGGAATAAAGATGAAAGCAGCGGTAGCTGTTCAGAGGAAGTTATTGGAAATGACTTTTACCATTTACAAAACCAATACACCATATCAAAATGACTACCACACAAAAAATGAAACGGAAGAAAGTATCACAGTATAAAAAAATTAGAGCGGTCAATAAATGACCGCCCTAAACAGGCTGGCTCAAGGCCGCCTAAAGCACAAAAATAAATAAATTAACTATTGGATCTTAACACAGAATCTATGTGGTAAA
>NZ_JCANTR010000025.1:0-62030 GCF_059568575.1 Flavisolibacter ginsengiterrae DSM 18136 | reverse complement strand
AAATGGAATCCCGGGGTCTCTCTGGCTGGCGCACAAAAGCCATCAGAGAAGACCCCGGGCGGACGTTAAAAAGCTATTACAGTATTGCTCATGTTGAAAGCGAACAGGCATGGTTTAAAGATACTGCTCAAATGGAATCCCGGGGTCTCTCTGGCTTGCGCCCAAGGCCACAGGAGAAGACCCCGGGCGGACGTCAAGTGATGTTGTTATTTCCGATGAGTCCCGCACTGGATTTCATAAGATGTTAGTCACTGCTGCGGTGACTCACCGGGAAAGAGGTTTACCATTCCAACAATTCCTCAATCTTATCCGCCAGTCTTGCTCTTGCCAGGAAGTTCCTCTCCAGTTCCAGGTTAAAGGGAACTGCAGTATCAAGCGAAGCGCAGCGCATAACAGGTGCATCCAAATAAGAGAAACAATTTTCTGCAATCCATGCGGCAATCTCTCCACCAATGCCACCGGTGAGCGTGTCTTCGTGTAGGATCAGCACCTTACCCGTGCGTTTTACAGCGGCAGCAATAGCATCGTAATCCAGCGGTAATAAGCTGCGAAGGTCAAGGATGTCAATGGATACATGGGTATTTTCCATGGCATAATCTTCGGCCCAATGAACTCCAGCACCATAAGTGATGATGGAAATATCATCACCGGTTTGCACCTGGCGGGCCTTACCAATTTCTATTTCATAATAGGCTTCGGGTACTGGTCCGCTGATGCTGCGATACAATCCTTTGTGCTCGAAATACATGACCGGGTTGGGATCATTGATGGCAGCTATAAGCAATCCCTTGGCATCGGCAGGGGTGGATGGATAGACCACTTTTAGTCCCGGTGTGTGCACAAACCAGGCTTCATTGCTCTGGCTGTGAAAAGGTCCTGCACCTACACCACCACCTGTAGGCATTCGGATCACCACATCAGCATTCTGCCCCCAGCGGTAGTAGATCTTGGCCAGGTTGTTTACGATCTGGTTAAAGCCTACGGCCGCAAAGTCGGCAAACTGCATTTCCATCATGGACTTGAAGCCTTCCAGGCTCAAGCCTAATGCGGCGCCAACAATGGCGCTTTCACAAAGCGGTGTGTTGCGCACACGCTCCTTGCCAAACTGCTGAACAAAACCTTCGGTGATCTTAAAGGCACCGCCATATTCAGCTATATCCTGCCCCATTAGAATAAGGTTGGAATGCTGCTCCATGGATTGCTGCAGTCCCTCTTTAATGGCATCTATCAGCCGTATTTCCCTGGTAGTATCTAAGGTTCCAGGATGATTAATAGCTGATATACGCGGAGCATACACATCTTTTAATTCATTAGCAATAGAAACAACAATAGGAGGTGAATCAAAACCTATTTGCAGTTCCTCTTCAATCATTCTTTTCTGGTCATCACGAATAGAACTCACTTCTGTTTCTGTCAATAGCTTTTCTTTCAACAGCCATTGCTCATAATTTTTAATGGGGTCTTTCACTTCCCATGCTTCAAACAACTCTTTGGGAACGTATTTCGTGCCGCTGGCTTCTTCATGACCGCGCATGCGGAAGGTGAGGCATTCGATCAAATAAGGCTTCTGGTTTTTGATGCAGTATTCCCTGACACCTTTGATGGTATCATAAACCGTCAGCACATTGTTGCCATCGATGATCACTGACTCCATGCCATAACCTTTGGCCCTGTCGGCAAGGCTGGCGCAGCGGTATTGTTCCTCTACGGGTGTACTTAGGCCATAGCCATTATTTTCTATCAGGAAGATAACAGGCAGGTCCCAGACGGCTGCCGTATTCAATGCTTCGTGGAAGTCTCCTTCGCTGGTGCCACCGTCTCCTGTAAAGGCAAGAGATACCTTGTTTTCCTTTTTGAGTTTTGCAGCAAGCGCTACGCCATCGGCAATAGCCAATTGAGGACCAAGGTGGGAGATCATGCCACAGATATGGTGTTCGCGACTTCCAAAATGAAAACTTCTTTCCCTGCCCTTCGAATAACCGTCACTGCTACCCTGCCATTGTTTGAATAATTTATGCAAAGGCATGTTACGGCCTGTGAATACCCCAAGGTTGCGGTGCAGGGGCATGATCCATTCATCCGTTTCCAGGGCCATGGTAGCGCCAACGGCAATGGCTTCCTGGCCGATGCCGCTGAACCATTTGGAGATCTTACCCTGGCGCAGCAATACGAGCATCTTTTCTTCAATAAGTCGCGGCCATAGCAATTGCTTGTAAAGATGTACCAGTTCTTTTTGGGAAAGTCCTTTGCGGTGAAAGTCCATGAATTATTATTAAGGTTACTCCCTGTCGCCAATAAGGCCGTTCAATATATAGCTAACCACGGTTACGATCAGGCTAACCAGCAAGGCTGACCACCATCCATCAACAGTGAAGCCTGAAACCAGGCTGGCTGCCCATTTCACCATGAGAGCATTAATCACCAGGAGGAACAAGCCAAGGGTGATCAGCGTGATGGGTATGGTTAGTATGACCAGTATCGGTTTGATAAATGTATTGAGCAGGGCAAGAACCAGTGCGACGATGATGGTAGTTTTGACATCGGTGATGTTTACACCTGGCAGGAGATAGGCTGCAAGGTAAACAGCTACAGCGGTAATGAGTACTTTAATGATAAAACCCATAAGAGTTCATTTTTCTCAAAAATAGAACAGTTTGTAGTTTGTAGTGTGTTGTTTGTAGTTCTTTAGGAGTAGATGCCTAAAGAATTCAACCATTTTAAATGGTGAGCATAAAAAAACCCTGGAGGCCAGGGTTTATGTAAGTTGGGTTTTAATCGATTATTTAAGAAGATAAATACCGGTGCGGTTGATACCTGCAAGCAACTTTCCGTCCGGGGAAAGGCCGATGGCATACACCGCTTTTTTAGGAAGCCCGGTGCCAATAGTTGTCCATGTCTTTCCATTATCTGCAGTACGGAATACTTCACCTTCTGCTCCCGCATAGAGTACCCCGTTAGGTGCTGCAAAAAGGGCCGAAACAGCTTTACCATCCAACCCGGCAGCTTTCCAGTTATTGCCATTGTCGGTGGAAAGAAACACGCCTTTTTGCGCAGTGCCAATACCTGTAAACAAGTTGTTTTTAGAAACTGCAAGGGATTGCATATAGCCAAGCCGCACTATACCATTATGTAAGGGTTTGTTCCAGGTCTTTCCTTTATCATTGGAATAACGAACACCGAGGTCCGTTAAGGCATAAACGGTCTTGTCATTTTGTACCAATTGTGAAACAGATACCATCTTGCTGGTAATCAGGTCAAGGGGTATGCCATTGCTGGAAGGTTGCCAACTTTTGCCTTTGGTATCAGACAGGTACACACCACTTTCCAGGGTTCCTTTCAGGATAATATTGCCTGTGGCGAGTATGGCATAGCTGCTGCGGGGGCCACCCTTATTCAATCCTTCATTGAATAATTTCCAACTGTCTCCATTGTCGTCTGAAACCAGTACACCATAGCGGCTCAGACCTGCGTAGATGGTGCCTGAGGCGTCCATGGCCAGGCTGAATACAGCAGCTTTATCATCCGGGTTGATATTGGCTGGCTTCCAGGTGTTACCCTTATCATCTGAAATATAAGGACCTGCAGATGTGCCGGCAACTAGGCGCCCTTTTTTGGTGGTAACAAAGGCACTTACTGTTTCATCCTTGTCGTTCAGGGCTACTGGTGTCCATTGGGTTCCCAGGTTCTCTGTTATAGGAGCAGATGTAGTGGTTTCAGTATTCACAGAGGAGCTATCTGCATTGCTGCAAAAAACAAGCGTGGCAGAAATAGAGGTAAATGCGAGGCATAAAAAGGAAGTCTTCAGCATGGTACAGTACTGTTTATGGTTTATGGTTTTTTGTTTCTGGTTCGTTTAGGTCAATCATTCCTATAGAACGCACCATAAATATATTATATGGAATTGATCAATGTTACTGAATGTCGAAAACAAATTCGAGGGGAGGTTTATCAACTCAACGTACCACACCTTAACTTTTAAACTATACACTACATCCTTGTCAACATTTCAACCTGTTAACTTGTCAACCCCCTTCCCTACACCACTACCAGTTCATAAAATTTCTCCGGCTGCAGGTACTTGTTAGCCAGTTGTTGCAGTTCTTCGGCGGAAACAGTTTTAATGGTTTCTATCTGCTTGTAAAAATGATCTTCGGGGAGGTCATTCAGGATGATGGTTTTCCAGCGGTTGATGATATGGAAAGGTCCGTCAAGATCACCAAGGATGGAACCTATCATATAGTTACGCACCAGCAATAGTTCATCTTCCTCAACGATCTCATTGCGCAGTTCTTCCATCTCCTTGTACACTTCCACTATCGTGGCCTCGCATACATCCCTGCCAGCTTCTGTGCTGATAACCCAGGCGCTTTCCTGTATATGGTTTTCCAGGTAGCTGTATATGCCATAGGTATATCCTTTTTCTTCCCGGATATTGCTCATCAGCCTGGAGCCGAAGAAACCACCGAATACATTATTCAGCACCTGTGCTTTAATAAAATCGGGATGGTGACGATTGGGAAAATTGGAGCCCATGCGTATGGCACCCTGTACACCCTGCGGATCGTTGGTGACCCGGTATTTTTTTTCTTCCGCCTGCACAGATGGGATAAGCGGAACTGTTACTTCGCTGTTTTTCAGATCACCGAAGTGCTGATTCAACAGGGAGAACAGGTTGGATGGAAGCTTGCCTGCAGCAAAGAGCAGGAACTTACCATCCCGGTAATATTGCTGGTAAAAGTTCACTACATCTTCCCGCGAAAGACTGTCAAAATCTTCAAAGCGGCTGAAGCGCCCATAGGGATGCTCCGGCCCATATAGGTAAGTGTCGATCAGGCGACCGGCAACAAAATCACTTTTCTTGAGGTTCACATTCAGGCGCTGCTTCATGTTCTGCTTGTAAATGCTGATCTCTTCTTCAGGGAAGACGGCATCAACCAGCATCTCTCTCACCACCGGCAACAGCACTTCCAGGTGCTTGGCCAGACAATGCAATGTGATGACAGCAGTTTCATTAAAGCAGTTGCGGTTGAGGTAAGAGCCGTAGTATTCAAAATGCTCATTGACCTGGAAAGCGTTTTTAGTGGAGGTGCCATTCTTTAATAAAAAGTTGGTACTGGCAGCAACCAGGTTACTTTTTTCAAACGAGTTGCCCGCATAATACACCCATTCCAATTGCAATACTTCTTCAGCCCCCGCATTGACAGCATATACTGGCACCCCATTATTTAGGGTATGTTTCTCCAAAGGCTTTAAACTTAAATTGAATTCTATTGCATCTTTTATAGGGGGAGCGATGGTTCTGTTCAACATGTATCTTTTGTTTTTTTGTCTAACAGGGCAACCTATGTTGCCAGGTTAGATGTAAGGCGATGATTCTTTTTGGGACAGGTAACTTACACCTGGGTACGATAATACAAGGTGCTGCTATTTTCTTCCCTGAAGATCTTTTGAGCTTCCTGCAATATATCTTCAACCGTTACGGCATTATACCGGTCCAGTTCCGTATTCATCAGGGTTGCATCTCCCAGCAGCTCGTAAAAAGCCAGGCTATTGGCCCTGTTCATGACGCTCATGTCTTCGAAGGCGATCATGCTTTCAGTTTTATTCTTCACTTTCTGCAATTCCGCTTCCGTAACTTTTTCATTTTTGATCTTTTCCAGTTCCACTTCAATCGCCGCTTCGGCATCCTCCATTTTCACACCTTTCACCAATTTACCTTCAATAGCTAGCAGACCAGCATCCAGGGTGCCAAAATGATAGCATTCAATATTGCTGAACAATTGTTTCTCTTTTACCAGGGCCTGGTACAGGCGGGAAGATCCACCGCCTCCCAATATCTCCGTGATAAGGTCTGAAACATAATACCGGTGGTCCATGCGGGGGTAAATATGCCAGCATTTATACAAGGCATCCAGGGGTACATTGGCAAAAACCTCCAACTTTTTGGCCGTGGATTGTGGGGGCTCCGAAGGGAGGTTGCGCTGGTATTTTTCACCCGGCTCTATCGGGCCAAACCATTTCTCTGCCTGTGTGCGTACCTGGTCTACAGTCACGTTGCCTGCCACGACAAGGATGGCATTGTTGGGGCGGTAGTATTTGAAAAAGAAATCCTTTACATCCTGCAGCTGGGCATTTTCAATATGAGAGAGTTCCTTTCCAATGGTCATCCAGCGGTAAGGATGCACCTGGTAGGCCAGCTCGCGCAATTTCAACCAAACATCACCGTAAGGCTTGTTCAGGTAATGCTCCTTGAACTCTTCACTTACCACTTTGCGCTGCACTTCCAGGCTGTTCTCTGTAAAAGCCAGTGAAAGCATGCGGTCGCTTTCCAGCCAGAAAGCTGTCTCCAGGTTTTCGGAAGGAAGCTGTATATAATAGTTGGTCAGGTCGTTGGTAGTATAGGCATTGTTCTCACCTCCTGCCATTTGCAGGGGCTCATCATACACCGGGATATTTACGGAGCCGCCAAACATCAGGTGTTCGAACAGGTGGGCAAAACCTGTTTTAGCGGGATCTTCATCTCTCGCTCCTACATCGTACATCACATTGACCACCGCCATGGGCGTGGAAGTATCCTGGTGAACGATGACCCTTAATCCATTTTGCAGCGTGAACCTTTCAAATTGAACCACGAACTAATAATTTAATAGTGAACGGACAAATGTATGCGCTAAACCTTTGCCCTTATTATAAAGGGGTGTAAAAGTATTCAAAAGATACGATTAGGATGTTGGCCAGGTCCTGGCCCTTATTAAAGAATGCTTTTGACCTTGACATTGTATTCCATGATATCCGTTCCCCTCTGGATGATCATTTTCAGTTTATCCCCGGCATTCTGGATGGCCAGCTTGTATTGCTGTATGTTCTGGCTGAAATTCCTGTCTATAGCGATGACAATGTCTCCCTCTTTGAGTCCTACCGCCTCGGCAGGTGATCCTTTGGCCACATCTCCAATGACTATATGGCCATTCTCATAAAACAGCTCCATACCTGTATAGGAATAATCAAATGGTTCATTGTAATGCGTATTAGGCAGCATATAAATGTCCCGGTGTTCGTAATTGAGGATCAGGTTAAACCTTCGCAGCAGGTCATTGCCCAAAATGCCACCCAGGTAAGGATAGGAAGTGACGTTGTAGGTGTCGTCGAAGATATAGACAGGCACATTGCGGAATCGGTAGGGTCCCAGCTTGACCTCTTTGATCACTGTCAGGCTCATATCTATCTTACCTCCCAGCCCCTCCGCCTGCTTGGTAAAGAATTTTCGTTTTTTACGCATGATGGAGCTATCCCTGATAAAATCCGAGGTCAGCATCATATTTAGCCCGGCGCCCATATCGAACAGGAAACGGCTGGTTATGGTTTTGTCATCCTTGATGCGAAGGGTTTGCACCGGCAGCATATTGATCTGTGGTCTTAACAAAAAACCACCACGTGGATATTTGAAGGACCCGCGTGACCAGAATTCGATCTTGTTGCTATCGTAATCTATTTTCAGGATATAGCGACTGAGTACCGCATATCCAATAATGCCATCGATCCTTTCGCCATAAACGCTGGTAAGTATGGAGTAGTCATTGACATGAAAATCCAGGCTGTCAATACTGAGGTCAGGCAGCTTTAAGACCTGGTTATGGACAAAGCTCACTCTTCTTATACCTGCTATACCCCTGATGGTCCTGTTGGATGGGATGCTTTTAAGCCCGAAGTATTGAACGGTGACAGAATCCAGGGAAATACCACCGCTGCCACTGTCAAGGATGAAATTAAGCGTGTCGGGAAAGGGTTCCAGGCGGGCCCGCATCAGTATGACGCCCCCCGTAAGCTGTGAGAAATCGCACCTGGTGAGAAAACGGGAAGGAGCTATGAACTCCTCCTGGGCAATAGAAGAAAAGGTTAAAGCAAGCAGCAGTATAAGCGTAATGGTTCTCTTCATTCCTTTAGTAGGACAAAAGATAAATTTTAAAAGTTGCAATCGCCAGAAGTATTAAAATTATTCTAAGCTTTGGCTCCGGCCAAACCTTTCATCCATAATGCTGGCAAAGCATTGTAAATTTGCCGCGCTATGAATCTTTCCGAATTATACACCAAAGCATTAGCCTTTGAGTTCCTGAGTATCGAAGAAGGTATGCACCTTTTCGAACATGCGCCCCTGACAGAGTTAATGTATGTAGCCGATGAATTGAGGAAGAAGCAGGTGCCGCACGGGAAGGTGACCTGGCAGATAGACCGGAATGTGAATACTACCAACGTATGTATTGCCAATTGCAAGTTTTGCAATTTCTACCGCATTCCCGGCCATCCAGAAGCCTATATTACAGATATGCCTGCCTACAGGCAGAAGATCTCGGAAACGATCAAATATGGCGGTGACCAGTTGCTGTTGCAAGGTGGACACCACCCGGAACTGGGTCTTGATTTCTATACCAACATCTTCCGCCAGATCAAGCAGGAGTTTCCAACCATTAAATTACACGCGCTCGGGCCACCCGAAGTAGCACATATCACCAAGCTGGCAAAGTCGACTCACCATGAAGTGTTGAAGGCTTTGAAAGAAGCCGGCCTGGATTCACTTCCCGGCGCAGGAGCAGAGATACTGGTGGACAGGGTACGCCGCCTGATCTCCAAGGGTAAGTGTGGAGCGGACGAATGGCTGGCGATTATGCATGAAGCACACAAGCTGAATATCACCACATCCGCCACCATGATGTTTGGACATGTGGAAACCATCCGGGAACGCTTTGAACACCTGGTGAAGATCAGGGAAGTGCAGGCGAAAAAGCCAAAGGATGCCAAGGGCTTCCTGGCTTTCATTCCATGGACCTTCCAGGATGTAGATACCTTGCTGACCCGTATCCGTGGCGTTCATAACCTGACCACACCGGAAGAATATATACGCATGATCGCTATCAGCCGTATCATGCTGCCTAATATCAAGAACATTCAGGCCTCCTGGCTGACCGTAGGTAAGCAAACAGCCCAGTTATGTTTGAATGGGGGAGCAAATGATTTTGGAAGCATCATGATCGAAGAGAATGTGGTTAGTGCTGCCGGTGCCCCACACAGGTTTACCTACCGCACTATACAGGAAGCGATCAAAGAAGCAGGCTTTGAACCCCAGCTTCGCAACCAGCAATATGAATGGAGGGAAATTCCCCAGGCCATCGAAGAGCAGGTTGTAAATTATTAATGGAATAACAAATACTAATTGAGGTCTTTCCTGGCGGAAGGCCTCATTGATTCACTACCTACCTTGGGATCTGAATATGAAAAACAACAGCTTTTATTTTCTTTGGGTACCCTTTATCGTCGGACTGTTATTTGGCATTTTTGGTGTGGCTTTCAGTCTTTTTGCCCTAAACAACCGAAGGGATAAAGTGTATTCTTCCTTATTGGGTTGCGGCATAGGAATGGCCATCAGCTTTTTCCTTTTAAAAACCGTGGTGAAGGCCTAATTATCAATCTTTTACAAAAGGGAATTCTCTAAATAATTTCCAGTTGCCTCCCTGGTTTTCCCAGAGTTGAAGCCCGGTGGAAACAATATCAAAGGCAGAAAAATTATCTTTCAGGAATTGCAGCAATTCAGAAGCTTCTTCTTTACCTGCCTGGCTTTGGATAGTAATATGTGGCCACAAAACTTCACGATCCTGTGGTATCAGGAAATCTTTCCAGCTAGTTTGAAACTTATGATGCAACTGCATAAGGCAATTACTTTCGATGGAATAGGCAACTCCAGTGGAAGTCAGGACAGGTTCCTTTACTTGTAATGTGATGGTATTTTGATGTGCAGCGAGGGTAGCTATCTTTTCAATTATTGATTCTTCGTTGGGTAATAAGCGAAATAAAGTAAGATGGGCACCAGACTTATTTTGGTCAGCCGGGTAATAGATCTTTCTTAGGGCATTGAAAAACTGGAAAGCATACTCTTCTAAGGCCAGAGTAAGGATCAGGGGTACTTCCATAGCGTAAATAAACAAATTTATATCCTTATAAACGTTTATCCGAAAGATAAGTGTTTTAACGCCAGCCGAATAATAGGAAGCACTTAGGGTTTAATGTTGCCTGAACAGGTAACGGTCGAGGGCTTCTATGGCCTGCGCTTTCAGCGTGGGGTCTAATAGTTCGGTCAAATGCCATTCGTCGTGTTCGCGTATAAAAGAAAATGGTTCTACCGCCGTTTTGGCTCCCTGGGGAATAAAAGTATAACGCTCCTTATCGAAAATGACGTGGTAGGTGATGTTTTGATGGTTGACATCCAGTTGTGTAGAGAACAGATCTTCCATATGCAGCTTTTATAAGTTGACCGGGAACCCATGGATTTCAAGTCTCCAGGTGTTCCCGGTAATATTCTTTATTGGGTAGAGGACGAATCCTGTTGAGCAGGTCCCTGCTGCAACAGTTGCATCAGTTCATCGAGCTTTGGAGCCAGGATGATCTCTGTTCTGCGGTTGCGTTGCCTCCCTTCTGCTGACTCATTGGGTTCTACCGGTTCAAATTTGCTGCGGCCGCTGGCGGTTACCCTGGTGGGGTCAACATGGTAGGTATCAGTTAAAATACGAACGATAGAGGTGGCCCTGGCAACACTGAGCGCCCAGTTATCTTCATATTTGCCATGGATAGGAATGGAATCTGTATGCCCTTCCACTACCACATTGATATCAGGATTTACATTCAGTACCTGGGCCAGGGTAGCAAGTGCCTGTTTACCCTTTGCATTGACCACGGCACTACCTGAAGGGAACAGCAGGTTTTCCTGCAGGCTTACATATACCTTTCCATTTTTAGTAAAGACCTGTAGTTCATTGGAGCTAAAACCAGTAAGTGCATCAGACATTTTCTTGCGCAGGTTTTCCACTGCCTGTCTTTGCTGGTCCAGGAGTTTTCTAAGATCCCAAAGCCTTTTTTGTTCGGCTTCCAGTTGTTTCTGGGTCATATTAGCGACACCGGTAGCCTGTGATGCGCTTTTCATGGCATCATCAATTTGCTTCACCAGTTTGGCATTGTCCCCCTGGAGACCTTCAACCTGCCCTTTTAATTGGGTTATCTCGTTCCTGAGCTCTGTATTCTGGGCCATCAGGTCCTGCTCACGGGTAAGGGATGCTTCATATTTTTTACGTGATATGCACGAGGAAAGTAATAAAATGCAAAATAGGGAGGATATGAGGAGGCTGTAGTGTTTTTTCATGCTACAACGTTTTGCCATACGTGTAAAAAAACTATGCCATATGAGCAGTTTCCGGGCTTTTAAAGGAGAAAACGGACTATTTGAATTCGATTTTCAACGAGTAATTTCCTGTTCCGGCCTAAGGAATTTTGGAGTAAAATAGGCTTGGAATACCTTTGTTGAACATAATTTCAGGCAGCGACCCTGTTGTTGCCCGCCAGCCTAAACCTTCTAAAAATAAGCATGCTGAAAAACACCATTCTATGGGCCGACGATGATGCAGATGATCTTATGCTTATGAAGGAGATCCTGCTTAAGAATAACCGCAATTTTGAGATCATAGAAGTAAGAAACGGGCAGGAGGTCATGAATTATTTGCAAAAAGCAGGGCAAGACGGATCCTACCCTTCTTTGATCATTCTTGATATCAATATGCCCATTATGGATGGAAAGGAAACGCTTTCCCGCATCAAGCAATCGGAAGCATATATGGCCATCCCCCTGGTGATCTTCACGACATCCAATAGCGAACTGGATAAACTCTACTGCCGTAAATACCAGGTGGAGATGATCACCAAACCACCAAACTATAAAAGCTTGGAAAAGGCTGTTTTAAAGCTGATCACTTACTGCAAATCTGAATAATTAGCCTGCGGGATGCCCGCCAAAACGATTTCGTTCCAATATGGGTTTGGCTTTTAATTCAATGGCATATCCCAATTCATCCGACAGGTCCTTATACCTTTCATCAGCCACCCACCTTCTCCTGTCTTTTTGCAGCACCAATTGCTGTGGGGGAGCATTTTCCTGCCTGCCATTATATTTTTGAAGGTGTGCAAAACACCTCCCATCATTTCCTATTGCTACATCGTAATGAGCTAAAGCACCCTCGTGCAACACTACTGCTGTCATTTCCATAACACATGCTTTTGCCAGGATAAATCCAAAGAGCATGCCCTTTTAAGAGTATAGCCAATAAAAATTATTAATGTAAAATCTGGTCAACAATAAAGGAATACTATTCTACAATTCAACTTTATCCTTCACAAAATAATTATCCTGCTGCAGCCACATGTTTTAGCAGTGTAGATGAAATGCGTCAATCAATGTTTCTATGGGTTTCAACCAGGTATCAATCCTTGCACCGGATCAATAAAATACGGTTATGGTAAGAATACGTGAATTTCTCAGCGGCTTCAGCTATTGGAAGTGCAAAGATTAGTTCATAATTGATACCTTTATTGTATGATAAGCAAGCACACCATTTTATATGCAGAGGACGATATTGATGATGTGTTCATGGTGAAAGAGGCATTCGAAAAACATGACCATATCGAGGTGGTGCATGCTTTTAATGGTTGGGAAGCCCTGCAGATCCTTGATAACATGCATTCCAATGATGTGCTGCCCTGCCTCCTGATTCTGGATATTAATATGCCGGTAATGGATGGAAAGGAAGCCCTGGCGAAGGTCAGGAATAACCATAAATTGAAATCAGTACCCATCGTGCTATTCAGTACTTCCAATAGCATATCTGACCAGTTCTTTGCCCAGCAATGGGGCGTTGAACTCATTACCAAACCCCTCAACTTCAATGACCTCGAGGGAATAGCCCGGGAATTCGTCAACCGCTGCAATTTTGAGATCAACCAGCTGAAACAAAGCACCTGATCCTCTTTTTACTTAGATCCTTTAATTAACTCCTGTCAATCTGGCAAATTTCATTGTTTGGAACAGGCATTGATAGCTAAGGGACAATCTATTACACCAACAGATAAATATATTACAGACTATGGTACAAGAAAAGGGAACCATTTCCATTCACACAGAGAACATCTTTCCCATCATCAAAAAGTTTTTGTATTCAGATAACGAGATCTTCCTGCGTGAACTGGTAAGTAATGCCGTTGATGCTACGCAAAAGATCAAACGTTTGTCCTCTCTTGGTCAATACAACCAGGAACTGGGCGACCTGACCATCCAGGTATCGGTGGACGAAAAAGCTAAGACCATCACCATTAGTGATAAAGGTCTAGGTATGACTGCAGAAGAGATCAAAAAATATATCAACCAGATAGCTTTTTCAGGTGCCACTGAGTTCATGGAAAAGTTTAAGGAAGCCAATGATGCCAACGAGATCATTGGCCGTTTTGGTCTGGGTTTCTATTCAGCATTCATGGTGGCTGATAAAGTAGAGATACAAACCCTAAGCTACCAGGAAGGGGCAGAACCAGCTCGCTGGATCTGTGATGGAAGTACGGAATTCGAGATCACAGAAGGCAACAAACAGGAAAGAGGTACAGATGTTATTTTATATATCAATGCAGAAAGTGAAGAGTTTTTGCAGGAAAGCCGCCTGCAGGGAATACTGGATAAGTATGCCAAATTCCTGCCTGTACCTATCCAGTTTGGAACACGCTCAGAGTCGGTAGAGGATGGAGAAGATGAAAAGGGCGAAAAGAAATACAAAAGCATTGATGTTCCCAACATCATCAATAATACAACGCCCATCTGGACAAAGCAGCCAGCTGACCTGAAAGATGAGGATTACCTTAATTTTTACAGGGAGTTATATCCTTTCGCTGAAGACCCACTGTTTTGGATACACCTGAATGTGGATTATCCCTTTAACCTTACAGGCGTTCTTTACTTTCCCAAATTGAAGAATGATTTCGAGGTACAGCGTAACAAGATCAAGCTTTTCTCCCGCCAGGTATTCATCACCGATGAAGTCAAGGATATTGTGCCTGAATTCTTAATGCTGTTGCATGGTGTGATCGATTCCCCTGACATCCCGTTGAATGTTAGCCGTAGCTTTTTACAGGCAGACAGCAATGTAAAAAAGATCAATAGCTACATTACCCGCAAGGTGGCTGACAAGCTCAATGAGTTGTTCCGGAAAGACAGGAAAGCCTACGAGGAAAAGTGGAAGGATATAGGCTTGTTTGTAAAGTATGGTGCACTGAGCGAGGAAAAGTTTTATGAAAAAGCCAAAGACTTTTTGTTACTGACCAATACAGCCGGAGAGCATTATACACTGGAAGAATACAGTGCGAAGGTGAAGGACTTCCAGACTGATAAAAATGGTACAACCGTTTACCTGTATACAGTGGATGAAGAAAGGCAACACAGTTATGTGCAGTCTGCCAATAAAAAAGGTTATGATGTACTGGTGATGGATTCACCTATCGATAACCATTTTATGCAGCACCTGGAAATGAAATTGGAGAAAGTTTCATTTAAAAGGGTTGATGCGGACGTATTGGATAAGCTGATACAAAAAGAAGATGCGCAAACCCACCAGTTGACTGAAGACGAACAAAAACTGGTAAAGGAAGTGTTTGAGAAAGCCATCAATAATACTAATATGAAGGTGGAAGTGGAAAGCCTTTCTGCCGAAGAAATGCCGGTGACCATTACTATGGAAGAATGGATGCGCCGCATGAAAGATATGGCACGTATGGGCGGTGGCGGCGGAATGAATTTCTATGGTTCATTGCCTGATTCCTATAAAGTGGCCGTGAATGGCAACCACAAGTTGGTTCAACGCATTTTACAGGCTGATGATACGCATAGGGTGCAGCTGGCCAGGCAGGCCTTTGACCTTGCCTTACTGTCGCAAGGCATGTTAAAGGGTGCCGACCTTACCGCTTTCGTGGAAAGGAGCGTGCAGGTTGCAAGCGGAGAATAAGCAATAGAAATTTGTAAGATGTAATATGTAGGCCGGGCAGGAAACTGTTCCGGCTTTTTTTTAGGGTAATTCCTGTAGCAGACCATCTATTACCATTGGGTAATGGAGGTGTTCCAGCTGGTGGATGCGTTGCGCCAGGCTATCAGCTGAATCAGTGTCAAGCACCGGGCAGGCCGTTTGAAAAATAATATCACCATTATCATAATGCTCATCTACATAATGGATGGTAATACCCGACTCCATCTCGCCAGCATTTAAAACTGATTCATGTACGTATTGTCCATACATGCCCCTTCCTCCGTATTTTGGCAATAGGGCAGGGTGGATGTTGATGATCCGGCGGGGAAAGGCATTGATCAGGGTTTGGGGCACTTTCCATAGAAAGCCTGCCAATACAAGCAGGCTGGATCCGGCCTGTTGGATTTCAGGCAGGTAGCCATCTCCTTTAAAAAACCGCTCCTTCTCAATCATCAATACGGGGATGCCGGCTTTTTCAGCGATCGTTATGACACCCGCACCCGGCTTGTTACATACTACAAGGGATACTCTTGCATGTTCTGAGTTACTGAAATAGTCTATGATTCGGGAGGCGTTGCTTCCCGCACCTGAGGCAAATATGGTAATGTGTTTGAATTCCCCGGCTGCAATGGGTTTGTTGAAAGGCAATGGATCCGTCATTTTCGGGCAATTTTATTTGCGATCCTGCGAATATAGCTCCTAAAGAAAAAGAACTGGCCAAGAGGAAGGCTGACAAGGATGACCATGAGAGGCCAAAGAACTGTCACCAATAATATGTAAACCGGTATATATAGATATATACTATCGATATCAAAAGCGGCAATCAGTTTTTTGGCCAAGTATCCGGTAAGACTCCCGCCCAATGCAAATGTTACCAAAATAAGGATGATCCTTACAGGTCCGACTCCCCATTTTTCTTGTAATCTTTCGAACATGTTTTCGCCGTTGATTGTTACGAAATTAGCCTTTGGCCGGGGTATTGAATTGGGGCTGTTAAACATAGATATCATAGATTTCAACAACCTGACCTTAATCAGACAAAAACATGACATAAATCTTTATGCTATTTTCGAAAGGGGGTGAAAATCGGCTGAAACACAGGCTGGTAGCGGGTTAAAAAATTTTTTGCAACCTCGATGATTTGTTAGATTCCTGTCATATTTTTGCACCCGATTCGGGAAATTATCCACATTTCAGACCAATCTTTTCTATGAATTTTTTTAAGATAATTGCTAAGAGGAGTGTTTTGCCAGGACTTTTGCTTCTAATTTCCTTTAACTCCATAAAAGCTCAATCGGGTCAGCAGATATTTCAACAGAATTGCCAAACCTGCCACAATTTGGATAAGGATGGTACAGGTCCGCACCTGAGGGGCGTTGAAGAAAGAGGGCCCTGGGCTGAAGGAAGACAGAATCTGCACAAGTGGGTACATAATCCCGGAGCTTTTATCCCAACTACTCCTTATACACAGGAATTACATAAGACTTTCGGGCAGATAATGCCTTCTTTCCCGCAATTATCTGAAGCTGATATTGATGCCATTTTTGACTGGATCAAGAATGCACCAGCTCCCGGAGCTGCCAAGCCAACAGGAGAGGGTGCCACTGCTGCTGAAGGTGAAGGAACATCTAACAGGAATGCGTTGATCTTCGGTATCATTTCACTGATACTGGCCATCGTAGCCCTGATACTGATGCAGGTGAACAGCAACCTGAAAAAGCTGTCTGACGATAAGGAAAGTATCCTTCGTCCGGAGCCGGTTCCATTCTGGCGCAATAAGATCTATATTGCTTTATTTGCCATCTTATTATTTATAGTAGGTGGTTATTATGTAGGTAAGGGCGCTATTGGTCTTGGCCGCCAGCAAGGTTACCAGCCAACGCAGCCAATTTACTTTTCACACAAAGTGCATGCGGGTATCAACCAGATCAACTGTTTATACTGTCACAACAGTGCTTTTGAAGGCAAACACGCCGGTATTCCCACATTGAATGTGTGTATGAACTGTCATAAATCGATCAATGCCTACGAAAAAGGTCCTAAGATCTATGACGAGAACAAGAACGAGGTCAACGGAACTGCAGAGATCCAGAAACTATACAAATATGCAGGTTTCACCCCCGGACCCGGAGCTACATGGGATCCGGCCAACGCTAAATCTCCTGAATGGGTGAAGATCCACAACCTGCCAGACCACGTTTATTTTAACCACTCACAGCATACCAAGGTAGGAAACGTACAGTGCCAGACCTGTCATGGAAACATCCAGCAGATGGATAAAGTACAGCAAATGGCTGAACTGAGCATGGGATGGTGTATCAACTGCCACCGCGAAACAAAAGTGAACTTTAATTACAGCGATAGTACAGGAAACAAATTCTACAGTATATACGAGAAGTTTCACAACGATATTAAATCGGGTAAAATGGATAGTGTGACCGTGAAGGACATCGGAGGTCTGGAATGTCAAAAATGTCACTATTAATCAGCATTGAACATATGGCTTTTGCGGAATCATCCCGTCAGGCCTGAACCATATAATTGTTGCCCTGAGCTTGTCGATGGGTCAAATTTTCAAATTCTAATATGAGCGATAAAAAATATTGGCAAAGTTTCGCTGAGCTGAACAATAAAGAAGAAGTTCAAAAACTGGCACAGAATGAATTTGCTGAGGACCTTCCTTTTGAAGACCTTGATGATAAAGGATTATTTGACGCCAAGACTCCCCGACGTGATTTTTTAAAGTATTTGGGCTTTAGCACTGCTGCAGCTACACTGGCTGCAAGCTGTGAGAATCCTGTCAGAAAAGCAATGCCATATGTTAACCGCCCTGAGAATGTAACTCCGGGTATCGCAAGGTATTTTGCTTCAACCTATGTGCAGGATGGTGACGTGGTGCCTGTGGTGGTGAAGGTTAGAGATGGCAGACCCATCAAAATTGAAGGTAACGAGCTGTATCCTTTTACCAAAGGTGGTACTTCTGCAAGGGCCCAGGCCTCTGTTCTTGACCTTTATGATATGTACCGCCTTCCGCATCCAAAGCGCAAGTCGGGCAACAAATTCCAGGAGATCCCCACATTTGATCAACTTGACACGCAGATCAATAATGCATTAGCCGGATTGGGTGGTGCGCCTGTAGTACTGCTGACAAGCACTGTTGTTTCTCCTACTACCAAACAGATCATAGCTGAATTCCTGGGCAAACACCCCGGAAGTCGCCATGTGCAATATGATGCAATTTCCTATAGCGGTTTGATACAGGCCAATGGTGGAAAGATCCCTGCCTACCAGTTTGACCGTGCAAAAGTGATCGTGAGCCTGGGTGCTGACTTTTTAGGTACCTGGTTATCCCCGGTTGAATTTGCCCGCCAGTATGCTGTAGGTCGCAAGATCGATGAGAAAAATGTTTCCATGAGTAAGCACTACCAGTTTGAAAGCTTCCTGAGCATGACTGGTTCCTGTGCTGATGAACGTTTTACACACAGGCCTTCCGAATTGGGCCAGGTGGCTCTTGCCTTACTGGGAGCAGTAGGCGGACAGGCACCAGCTGTAAATCTTGCTGATGCCAACCTGAGTGCTGGTATTCAGAAGGTGGCGAATGACCTGAAAGCACATAACGGTGCTGCCCTGGTGGTTTGCGGAAGCAATGATCCTAATGTGCAGGCCGTTGTAACAGCCATCAACAGTGCCATCGGCGCTACCATTGATCCGGCTGTTAGCTTGAACAACAGGCAGGGTATTGATGCTGACATGGTAAACCTTGTCAACCAGATGAATGCCGGCCAAATTGGTGCCCTTTTAATTTATGGTGCCAACCCTGTTTACGATTATTTCGATGCTGATAAATTCAAGACCGGTTTAAGCAAGGTAAGGCTCTCCGTTTCCTTTAATGAGAAGCTGGATGAGACCACTGAGCTTTGCCAGTATTCTGTTCCCACGCACCATTACCTGGAAAGCTGGGGGGATGCTGAGCCAAGAACAGGCTATGTCTGCTTTATCCAGCCAACTATCAATCCTCTATTTAAAACGCGTCCTTACCAGACTTCCCTGCTAAAATGGAGCGGTAACAATACTGACTACGAAACTTATTTCAGGAACTTCTGGATGGGTAAGGTTGGTGGACAGGCAGGTTTTGATAAGGTGCTGCAGGATGGCGTACTGGCTACGACAGTATCTGCACCTGCAACTTCAACTGTTACATCAGTAGGTCTGCCGGCTGCCGTCACTGCTATTACAGCGGGCCGCAAAGGTGGAAAGACCGAAGTGATCTTATACCAGAATGTGGCAATGGGTACAGGGCGCCAGGGTGGAAACCCATGGTTGCTGGAAGTACCTGATCCTGTTACAAGGTCCAGCTGGGACAACTATGCCATGATTTCTACCAAAAAGGCAGAAGAATTAGGCATCGATTATAAAGCTGTTGATTTTGAATACTATCCTGACAAGCCAATAATTGATATTACTGTTGGCAACAAAAAGGTTTCACTGCCAGCCCTGGTTATTCCTGGTATGCAGGCTGATACCATTGCTGTTGCAGTAGGTTATGGACGCAGCGAAAACTATTCGAAAGCTACACAGGGTGTAGGTCAGAATGTTTACCCGCTGGCCCGCTGGAATGGATCTTCTATTGAATATGCCAATGATGTAAATGTGGCTCTTGCTGGCGGTACTTACCAGGTGGCAAGGGTGCAGGTACACAATTCATACGACGGCAGGACCGAAGTGGTAAAAGAAACCTCAATGGCTTCTTTCATGCTGCACCCGGATGCCTATAAAGAGTGGAGAGAAGAATTACATAAAGACTTTGCACCATCCACCGGCGACTACCGCAAGGAAGGAACCCTGTATGGTGATCATGTGCAGCCTGGACCAAAATGGGGTATGTCAATAGACATGAACCTTTGTATCGGTTGCCATGCCTGCGTAGTTGCCTGTCACCTGGAGAACAATGTGCCGGTTGTTGGTAAAAGCGAAGTATTGCGCTACCACGATATGCACTGGTTAAGGATTGACCGCTACTTCGTAAGCGATGAAGCTAACCCGGACAACCTGAAAGCTGTTGTATTCCAGCCTATGCTCTGCCAGCACTGTGACAATGCTCCTTGTGAGAACGTTTGCCCTGTTGCTGCCACTATGCACAACTCAGAAGGTGTGAACCAAATGGCTTATAACCGTTGTATTGGTACAAGGTATTGCGCCAACAACTGTCCTTATAAAGTACGCCGCTTTAACTGGGGTGATTATACAGGGGCAAGTACGCATGGTGTGTTAGGGCCATCAAGTGGTGTAGGAAAACTGGATCCTGTGGTTCACCAGATGAACGACGAGCTGACACGTATGGTATTGAACCCTGATGTTGTTACCCGTAGCCGTGGTGTGATGGAAAAATGTTCTTTCTGCGTTCAGCGTACACAGGCTGGAAAATTACAAGCCAAGATGGAGAACAGGCAGTTGGGTGGTGATGATGTGATCACTGCATGTGCCCAGGCTTGTCCTACCAATGCCATCACTTTTAGTAATGTAAACGATAAAACAAGTACTGTTTCCAAGATCCGTGAACAAAACCCACGTCGCTTATTCTATGTGCTGGAGCAGATCCATACCTTGCCTAACGTAAGTTACCTGGCTAAGATCCGTAATACACAGGAAGTGATAAAGGGTGAGCATGAAGAAGCTGGTGCAGAACATGCACAGCAACAGTCGCACGAACCTGTGCCTTCACAACAGGCACCGGCTTCCACCGAGGCGGGACACTAAGAGGAAGGTTGAATGATCAGAGGATAAAAACAGTTAAAGAGGTAGTTGCTACAGAGCAGCTACCATTATAAGAATAAAGTAGAAAACCAGGCGGGTATAGGCCCAGCCGGGAAAGCATAAAAATTAAACAAGAGCCCTGGACAATTGCCCTGGCTTGTAGCTAATAAATTATGGCATTACTTAAATATGAATCGCAGGTAAGACCACCGTTGGTAGTGGGTGACAAAGATTACCACCAGGTAACAGAAGACATTTGCCGTCCTGTGGAAGCCCGTCCTTCAACGCTTTGGTGGGTTGGTTTTATTATCTCTGTTTTAATGCTTTTGTTTGGTGTTGTATCCGTTACCCGCGAGGTTTGGTTTGGTACCGGCCAATGGAACCTGAACAAGACCGTTGGTTGGGGATGGGATATTACCAACTTCGTATGGTGGGTGGGTATTGGTCACGCCGGAACACTGATCTCTGCGATCCTTTTGCTTTTCCGCCAGGGATGGAGAACGGGTGTGAACCGTGCTGCTGAAGCGATGACCATCTTCGCCGTAATGTGCGCCGGTCAGTTCCCTATCTTCCACATGGGTCGTGTGTGGAATGCATTCTTTACGCTTCCTTATCCAAATACACGTGGTCCTTTGTGGGTGAACTTCAACTCACCCCTGTTATGGGACGTATTCGCGATCTCAACATATTTTACCGTTTCTCTTCTCTTCTGGTATGCAGGTTTGCTGCCTGACCTGGCAACACTGCGCGACAGGGCCCGGGAAAAATGGAGAAAAATGTTTTATGGTATCACAGCTTTCGGATGGACTGGTTCTACCAAGCACTGGCAGCGCCACGAAGCATTGTCACTGGTATTGGCAGGTCTGGCAACACCACTGGTACTTTCGGTACACACCATCGTATCCTTTGACTTTGCCACATCGGTAATTCCCGGATGGCACACTACCATCTTCCCTCCATACTTCGTTGCGGGTGCCATCTTCTCAGGATTCGCCATGGTGCAAACCCTGTTGCTCGTAACTAGAAAAGTATTGAACCTGCAGGAATATATAACCATCGAGCACATCGAGGTAATGAATAAAGTGATTGTACTGACAGGTTCTATCGTAGGTATCGCTTACCTCACGGAATTGTTCATGGCCTGGTATTCAGGTGTGAAGTATGAGTGGTTTGCTTTCGAGCAAAACAGGGTGAACCTGGCAAGTCCCTACGGATGGAGCTATTACCTGATGATGGGATGTAACGTTCTTTCTCCGCAGATCTTCTGGTTCAGGAAGATGAGAAGGAACCTGTATGTTACTTTCTTCATGTCCATTCTTGTGAATATCGGTATGTGGTTCGAGCGTTTTGTGATCATCGTTACTTCTCTTTACCGTGACTACCTGCCTTCTTCCTGGAGTACCTATTACTCACCAACCATCTGGGAGGTGGGATTCTATATCGGAACCTTCGGATTGTTCTTTACCTGTTACTTTCTGTTTGCTAAATTCTTCCCAGTTATTGCAGCGGCGGAGATCAAGCATATACTCAAGAAGAGCGGTAATAATTATAAGGAACAGATGACGGTAGTGGAGGAGGAATCGGTAGAAAAATTTGTGCACGACACGGCACACTGATAAAAATGGTGTGCAGGATATCGCACAAAACGAAAGAGAATAATAAAAACCAGAAACAATTAAAATGGCTATAAAAAAATTTGTGGTTGGGTGCTTCGATGATGAGCAGGTGTTGTTTCCTGCTGTCAAGAACGTAAGAAAAGCAGGTTACAGGATCCATGATGTGTACACTCCCATGCCGATACACGGTTTGGATGCTGCCATGGGTCTTAGAGATACCAGCCTTCACACAGCAGGATTTATTTACGGTATTGCCGGAACCACAACGGCTTTCAGCTTCATTACCTGGGTATTTACAACAGACTGGCCAATGAACATCGGCGGTAAGCCTTTCTTCTCCCTGCCAGCATGGATACCCATCATGTTCGAGCTCACAGTTTTATTTGCTGCAGTAGGCATGGTACTTACATTTTGTTACCTCTGCCAGTTGGCACCTTTTGTAAAAAAGGACCACTTCCACCTGCGTGCAACAGATGATCTTTTTGTCATGGCCATTGAGTGTTCAGATAAGACCAATGAAACTGAGGTCAGCCAGTTCCTTTCCAATATCGGAGCTATCGAGGTTACTACTCAATATAAAGAAACAGGCTGGTGGTTAGGCCGCTATGACAAGGAAACACAATTATTTGGTAAACCAACTGAAGCTGTCAGTTAATTAAACCTTATACGTAGATGAAAAAATTTGCAATTGCTGCAGGATTACTGGCCATAAGCTTTGGTTTTATCGGCTGCGGTGGAGCTCATGGAGATGACCCCGGCCATTCGTATATGCCGGATATGTATTACAGCCGCGCCTATGAATCCTATGGATATAATAATGTGGGTGGAGAAAGAGATAGCTTGAAAGCAAGAGGAATATTTTACAATGCGATGCCGGTTGCTGGTACAGTAGCCCGTGGAGAGGAATTATCTTATCACCTGAGTAATGATTCCGCTGGTTTAGCCGCCTCCAATGCTTTAAAAAATCCTCTGGATTCAGTGACAATTTCTCCGGTGAATATGAAGGAGGCTGAGCGTGTTTACCTGGTGAATTGCGCTATCTGTCATGGTGATAAGCTGGATGGTAATGGTCCTTTATGGAATGGTGGCAATGGTCCTTTCCCTGCTGCGCCCCGTAACCTGATGGATGATTATACAAAGAAGTTAAGTGATGGACATATTTTCTGGGTGATCACCAATGGTATCCGTACCATGGGAAGTTATGCTTCTCAAACTCACCCTGAGCAACGCTGGGCAATCATTAAATATATCCGTTCCAAACAAGGTGGTGGTGCTGCCAAGGCAGCAACTGATACTGCTTCGGCTACAGCAGCAAAACCTGCTGCAGCAACAGCTCAAAAGGATACAACCAAAGCAAAATAATTAGAGCATAGATAAAAAGATTGTAATGACAATTAGAGAACAATACGTAATACCCAAAAAATATAACATGCTTTCAATGGCTTTAATGGCCATAGGTTTGTTATCGATCATCATTTTGTTTATTACACATGGCTCCAAAAGCGGCGCTGAGAACGCAGTGGTAAGAGCCAGGTTCTGGGCTGCCCTTTTGCAGAACAGCGTTTACTTTTTACTGATCACCAATGCGGCTATGTTTTTTATATGCGCCACAACCCTGATGTGGGGTGGCTGGCAGCTTTCATTCCGCAGGGTCACTGAAGCTATTTCAGCCTGTGTTCCCGTTATTGGCATCATCACCTTTGTGATCCTGATGGCCATAGTTTTTGGTGGCGATCACATTATATACCACTGGACGGATGCAGAACATGTGCAACACGATCCAATTCTCCTGGGAAAGTCCGGTTTCTTAAATAAAACATTTTTCACTGTTTGGACGCTGATCACATTAATAGGCTGGTCATTGCTGGGTTATAAGATCCGCCGCATGTCCCGCGCTATCGATGATAATAAAATGACCATTGAAGAGGGAAGGAAATACATGTGGGATAATACAGTATGGTCTGGCGTATATGTAGTATTGTTTGGATTGACCGTTATGTCCTGTACTCCATGGTTCTGGCTGATGAGTATTGATGCACACTGGTATTCTACCATGTATAGCTGGTACACTTTTGCTAGCACCTTCGTAGCCGGAATTGCATTGATTACCTTGTTCGTAGTATTCCTGAAGAATAATAATTACCTGGAACTAACCAACAGGGAACATTTACACTCACTGGGTATTATGCTTTTTGCCTTTTCCATTTTCTGGACCTACCTCTGGTTCGACCAGTTCATGTTGATATGGTATGCGAACATACCTGAGGAGACTGTTTACTTTAAAGCACGCCTGCAGGGACCTTACAGGGGTATATTCTTCCTGATGCTAATCATTAACTTTTTAGCACCAATATTGCTGCTCATGACGCGGACAGCTAAGAGAAACTATGGTACTATGACCATGTTGTGCGTACTGATCTTATTTGGTCACTGGCTGGATTTTTTCCAAATGGTGATGCCTGGTCCCCTGACCGATCCCACAACAAAGCTGACCCATGTACCTTTCATGTTGGCAGATTTCGGAATTGCATTAGGTTTTGTAGGTTTGATCATGTTTGTTACCGTCAGGTCAATGGCTAAATGGCCGCTGATCGCTAAAAACCACCCATTCTTAAAAGAAAGCATTATACATCATACGTAGAAATTCCAGGGCCGCCGGTATCGTACCAGTGGCCTGAACAAAATAACTCATTAGAATATGTCAACTATCTGGATACTTGTAGCGTTTATTTTGGGATTTATTATTGTCTTTCAAATAGCCAAGGCAAGTGAATATGTAGCTATACTGAGAGGAGAAGACAAAACCCGCAAAGAATCCAACAGGGTCAATGCCTTTCTCTTGCTTGCCTTTCTCGTGGTAGGGCTTTTTGGAGTATGGTACTGCAATGAACAATTAAAAGATAAGATCCTTCCTGAATCAGCTTCCGATCATGGTGAGAAAATAGATACCATGATCTGGATCACTTTAGGTATCACCTTCTTCGTTTTCCTTATTACACAGATCCTGCTTTTCTGGTTTGCCTACAAGTACCAGGAAAAAGAAGGACAAAAAGCTTATTACTTCCCTCATAACAATAAACTGGAAGTGATCTGGACGGTGATCCCGGCCATCACACTGACAGTGCTGGTTGGTTTTGGTTTGTACTATTGGTTCCAGATCACCGGTGATGCGCCGAAGGATGCGCAATTGGTAGAGGTAACAGGAAGCCAGTTCAAATGGGAGTTTCGATACCCTGGAAAGGACGGCAAACTGGGAAGGAAATATTTCAAAGACATCAGCGAAACAAAACAGAATCCTCTGGGCCAGATCTGGAGCGATCCCGATAACCATGATGACGTCGTAGGAAGCCAGGAGATGCACATTATTGTAGGCAAACCGGTAAAACTTATCATCAATGCCAAGGATGTGATCCATGACGTGGGTCTGCCTCACTTCCGGATGAAGATGGATGCTGTACCAGGAATGCCAACCACCATGTGGTTCACCCCTAAGTTCACTACCCGTGAGATGAAAGAAAAATATGGCGAGGATTTCAATTACGAGATCTCCTGCGACCAGTTGTGTGGTAAAGGTCACTATAGCATGAGAGGTGTTGTAATTGTTGAATCAGCTGCAGAATTCAGGGTATGGCTGGCAAAACAAACACCACAGTATGTTACTGCCAATGCCCCGGCAACACCTGCTGCGCCAGCATCTGCTGTACCCGCAACACCAGCCGGTGGCGCTGCTAAAGATTCAACCGGTGCATCTAATGCTAATAAAACACGTAATTAAACCAAACGGTTAAACAATATTGATATGAGCAACGATTCAACAATACATGTGCATGAAGGAGCAGTGGAGCATGGCGTACACCACGATGGAGATGGACATCATCATCACAAGCAGAGTTTTGTTTCTAAATATATCTTTAGCCAGGACCATAAAACCATTGCCAAACAGTTTTTGATCACGGGTATGGCATGGGCCATTGTAGGTGCCTTGTTTTCCATCATCTTCCGTTTGCAGATAGGATATCCTGACCAAACCTTCCCATTTCTGGAAACCTTCCTGGGTAAATGGGCAAAGGGTGGCAAGATAGATCCGGAGTTTTATTATGCAGCGGTTACCATGCACGGAACCATCATGGTGTTCTTTGTATTGACAGCAGGACTAAGCGGAACCTTTGCCAACCTCTTAATTCCTCTTCAGATTGGTGCCCGTGATATGGCTTCTCCATTCCTGAACATGCTTTCATACTGGTTTTTCTTTTTAGCCAGTATCATCATGATATCTTCCTTATTCCTTTCTACAGGTGCGCATAGTGGTGGCTGGACAACCTATCCTCCTTTAAGTGCCCTGCATGAAGCTTCCTCTGGTTCTAAAAGAGGGGTGGACTTCTGGCTGGTGAGTATGGCCATGTTCATTGTTTCCCAGTTGATGGGTGGCTTGAACTATGTATCCACCATCCTGAACATGCGTACTAAAGGTATGAGCATGACAAGGCTGCCTTTAACTATCTGGGCCTTGTTTTTTACAGCCGTACTGGGTATCCTTTCTTTCCCTGTATTGCTTTCTGCAGCCATATTATTATTATTCGACCGTAACCTGGGTACCAGCTTTTACCTGAGTGATATCTATGTGGCCGGCCAGATCCTTCCGAATGAAGGTGGTAGCCCGGTTTTATACCAACACTTGTTCTGGTTCCTTGGTCACCCTGAGGTATATATCGTTATCCTTCCAACCATGGGTATGGTATCAGAGATCATGAGCATCAACTCCCGCAAGCCTATCTTCGGATACATGGCTATGGTGGGATCGTTATTTGCTATTTGTATCCTGGCGCTGTTGGTTTGGGCGCACCATATGTTTGTGAGCGGTATGAATCCTTTCCTGGGAGGCGTATTTGTTCTGCTTACTCTTCTCATCGCCATTCCTTCAGCCATCAAGGTGTTTAACTGGCTTACCACTATATGGAGAGGAAATATCCGTTTCACACCGGGTATGCTTTTCTCTATCGGTTTTGTGAGCATCTTCATCTCCGGTGGTTTAACAGGTATCTGGCTGGGTAACTCTACTATCGATATTCATATCCACGATACGTATTTCATCATTGCCCACTTCCACCTGGTAATGGGTGTAGCAGCATTCTTTGGAATGTTCGCAGGTATTTATCATTGGTTCCCCAAAATGTTCGGGCGTTACCTGAATAATACACTGGGATATATCCATTTCTGGGTTACGCTTACCGGCGCCTACCTGATCTTCTGGCCTATGCACTACATGGGACTGGCAGGTGTGCCTCGCCGTTACCTTGACTTCAGCCTGTGGACTTCCTTTAATAAGTTCGACAGCCTGAATAAAATGATCTCTATTGTTACCATCATAGTATTCTTTGTGAACCTGATGTTTGTTTTCAACTTCTTCTATTCCATTTTCAAGGGTAGAAAAGTCAGGACTACCAATCCATGGGATGCTACAACACTGGAATGGACGACACCAATTAACCCTGGACATGGTAACTGGGTAGGAGAAATTCCTGAAGTTCACCGTTGGGCCTATGACTATGGTAAGGATGGAAGAGATTTCATTCAGCAGACAGAACCAGTGCAACCTGGTGAAACAGGACATTAGAATAAAGTTGAGCAGTTGGAGCTATGAGATGTTTGGAAAAGATGTAGCTGAAGTATATAATAAGTTTTTTGAAATAAAGGTGTTTGCAGGCACGGTAAACAATGCAGGGAAATGGGCCACTCGGATCAGTTAGCAAACAACGCAAGGAACAATAAGTTGAAGGATTACCTGCAACTTACAAAGCCATCACTGAATATCATGGTGGTGTTCTCCAGCGTGATCTGTTACCTGATGGCACCCAAAGTGGTGGAGTACGACTGGCTCATGATCGCCTTATTGTTTGTAGGTGGCTTTTTGGTCACCGGTAGTGCCAACGCCATTAACCAGGCAGTGGAAAAAGATACGGATGCGGTGATGAAGCGCACCTCCAAAAGGCCTGTAGCTGCCGGACGCATGTCTGTTTCTGAAGCATGGGTTTTTGCAGTGATAACAGGAGTGGTAGGATGCTTTATCCTGGGTTATTTTTTTAATCCACTGAGTGCAGGGCTGGCAGCCTTCAGTCTTTTTTTATACGCGTTTATTTATACGCCTTTAAAAAAAGTGAATGCCATCGCTGTATTGATAGGGGCGTTTCCTGGAGCATTGCCTTGCCTTATAGGATGGGCGGCCGGGAATGATTCGGTCTTTGAAAATGGTCATGGCTGGAAAGATTATGGTGGCTGGGCCTTGTTTGGTCTTCAATTCCTGTGGCAGTTCCCGCACTTCTGGGCTATAGCCTGGATAGCGCATAAGGACTATACCACTGCGGGTTTCAAATTGTTACCTGCGGAAAAAGGACCTACCAAGTTCACGGCATTGCAAACCATCATCTATGCCCTTTTGTTAATTCCTGTTAGCATACTGCCCTATATCATAGGTCTGACAAGCTTCCAGGGGACAAAAGGAATTATATGCCTGGTGCTGGTACTGGTATCAGACCTATTCCTTGTATGGCAGTGCATACGGCTTTACAGGGAAATGGATGCTAAGGCTGCAAGGCGGGTGATGTTCAGCAGCTATATTTATTTGCCAATAGTATTACTGGCATTGTTGGCCGCGAAATTTTAAAAACGGATGAAAGTAGTAAAACTGATTACCCAGGGCTTACATTCGTATTATTCACCAAACCTGTGTAATCAGTGATTATGGATATAGTGAGCGCACAACAAAACAATAAGGTCCATCCACACAAATTCGTTTTGTGGGTTGCCATCGCCAGCATCATTATGATGTTTGCAGGGCTGACCAGTGCTTATATAGTTAAAAGCGGCCAGGCTAACTGGCAGGATGTAAGGTTGCCTAATACCTTCTGGTATTCAACAGCCGTTTTGCTTATCAGCAGCATTACCATCCAGGTTGCTTACAGGGCTATCAAGCAAAGAGAGATGACGCAGTACCGCTCATTGCTTATAGTGACATTGGTGCTGGGCATTGCCTTCGTGGTGTTGCAAAGCATTGGATTCAGGTGGTTGTGGGCGCATGGTGTTCATTTTGATGGTGCCGGCGCAGGACAGTTCTTATATATTTTGTTTGGCTTGCATGCCCTGCATGTGCTGGGTGGTATCATTGCTTTGATCATTATCATATTAAAGCAGTATACCGGCAAGACCAGGAGCTATAATACAGTACAGGCAGAAGTAATGAGCACCTACTGGCATTTTGTAGATGCGCTGTGGTTGTATTTACTGGTGTTCTTTGTTTGGATCGGGTAAAAAAGTTTGGTACCGGGCTTTATTCAATTTATTCCTGTAAAAAAGGAAAATAACAATTGGATAAATACCTGGATAGGATACATAAATAAGAAGTGATGGTAATGGTTCACAGGAGCAATTACCGGCTACTAAAAACTTGAAATTGAATATGGCAACAACTGCTGCGGCAACAAAAACAAATTGGTGGAATGGAGGTAAAAGCCCATTCAATGTAGAGTATGGCAAGCTGATGATGTGGTACTTCCTGATGAGTGATGCCTTCACCTTTGGAGCATTCCTGATCTCTTATGGCACCATCCGCTTTTCTCAAAACGTCTGGGCAGACCCTAACGTAGTGTTCAATGCATTCCCAGGTGCGGGGCATACCAACCTGCCACTTGCCTTCGTGAGTGTGATGACCTTTATTTTGATCATCAGCTCCGTTACCATGGTGCTGGCGGTACATGCAGGTCATAACAATGACAAGAAAGGCGTGATGAAATGGCTGGCATGGACCATTGTAGGTGGACTGGCTTTCCTTGGTTGCCAGGCATGGGAGTGGCATCACCTGATCACCGGTGAACATGTTGTCCTGATGGATAACCACCTGGACGTGATCGGTCAAACTACCAGGGTAAATCCCTGGGGACAACTGGTGAACCCGGCCACAGTAATGAACGCCTTACAAAATACACCGCATGATGCGCTGGTGAAGATCGTTGGTTCTCACCACCATGATATGACGGAGGTGCAACTGGCAGCCCTTTCAGACAACCAGTTAAAAGGCATGATCGATGCAGCTGAATTACATGTTAGGGAAACCGGTCCTGTTGCATTCGGCGGATTTTTTTATGGTATTACAGGATTCCATGGATTCCACGTATTTTCAGGAGTTATCATTAATATTATTATGCTGATCATGACCAGCAAGGATGTTTTTGCTAATAAAGGTCATTACCTGATGATAGAAAAAGCAGGTCTCTACTGGCACTTTGTAGACCTGGTATGGGTATTCGTATTCCTTTGTTTTTATCTAATCTAAATTTTTGAAGAATTATGGAGCATCAAAATATATCATCAGAGATCACCTACCAGCATCATATTGAGGATACCGAATTTAAAAAGCGGATCCGCAAGACCACCATCCTGCTTTCTGTCATTACAATGATAGAACTGGGTATAGGCCTGACTATATATACCCTGCATAAAGGTGAACATCCAAGTCATTTATTGGTGCTGATGTTCAAAGGCATGGTATGCATACTTACCCTGGCAAAAGCTTATTACATCGTTAGTGTGTTCATGCACCTTGGCGATGAGATCAGGAATATGATCATGACAGTTGTCGTTCCGCTTATGTTATTCATTTGGTTTATTGCTGCCTTCCTTTGGGATGGCAATGCCTTCAAATCAAATCGTAACCGTTATGACAAGTATAAGATGGAGAAGACCATGGAAAAACCTGCGACAGGCGTTGATACAACGCAACATGGGTTTGGCGGTTAATGTCCTGTTATAATGAAATGTACTTACCACCGTCATCATAATTTTGTGACGGTGGTTTTTTTTATCATAGAACTATAGATTACTGTATCCATTTATTGCTGGTAATCTTTCCTTTTTTCTGTGAAACCAGTGTTTTATGAACAAAAAAGCGATCTACGGGATCTTATTGACGGTCTTACTTCCTTTGATTGGTTATATCTATTTAAAAAATGCCACAGAATCGGCGGCACCCATGCCCCGGCATTTTATTCCTGATTCCGTGGTCACCCGTACGAAGAACGGCAAGCAATACAACGACACTACCTGGCATAAATTACCCGATTTTAGTTTTACCAACCAGTTAGGTCAAAAGGTTTCCTGGGCTGATATGGAAGGAAAAATAGTGGTAGCGGATTTCTTTTTTACGCATTGTCCAACGATCTGCCCCGGCATGACTAACAATATGAAGTCATTACAGAATGGTATCAAGAGCACGGAAATGGTAGGCAATACAAAGGCAGACTTCATTCAATTCCTTTCCTTCAGCATTGATCCTGAACGAGACAGTGTCGAGCGATTGAAAAAATGGGCTGACCGGTTCCAGATAGATCCGCAAAACTGGTGGTTGCTCACAGGTGACAGGAAACAGATCTATGACATGTCGATCAATGACATGAAATTACTGGCCCAGGATGGCGGACCTGTTGATTCCAACTTCCTGCATACTGACTATTTTGTACTGATAGACAAGAACCGGAATATCCGGGGTTATTACCACGGCCTTGATTCGAATGCCTTATCGCAATTATCAGAAGATATAGTGTTACTGTCCATGGAAAGAGACAGGAAGGCTAAATCCTTTTTTGCCGGCAAACTGGAATTGATAGCTATCATATTTATGATAGCAGGTATCGGGCTGGTAGTTTTAATGAACCTGCTTAAAAAAGAGAACAAAAGACTATGAATATAGCATTGGTCAAAAACGACCGCAACGCTAAAATATGGATATACAGCTTTTCTGTTTTTGTATTCCTGGCAGTGACCGTATTGGAGCGGGTTACCATCAATGTGGATCTTGGTTTTGATCCACATGTTCTGGCATTGATCAATGCGGTCATCAACACTACGGTTTCCATATTATTGGTAGCAGGCTTGATAGCAGCGAAGAGCAGGAAACTGACGCTGCATAAAAATATTATGCTTACAGCCATTGGGCTTTCTGTCATATTTCTTATTACCTATATCCTTCATCACCTGTTTGCAGGTTCCACCTTGTATGGTGATCTTGATAAGAATGGAATTGTAGATGCATCTGAAAAAGCCACCGCAGGCGGAATGCGTTACTTCTATTTCTTTTTGCTTGGTACGCATATCCTGCTGGCAGGTATTTCCCTGCCTTTCATTTTGTTTACTGCCTACCGTGCCCTGATCAATGAAAATGACAGGCACCGTAAGATTGCTAAGATCACCTGGCCCTTATGGTTCTATGTAGCAGTAACAGGACCAGTGGTGTACCTGATGATCAGTAAATACTATTGATCTTTCTTTTTGATCTGCAGTTCTTCCCAGGGTGTAGTGCCATCTTTTTCCCTGGTAAAGATGTATTCATCCGATTGCTGCAGGATGATCTCCGCTGTAGTGTAGATAATATTACTGTCCAATAAATGGCCTCCGATGGTTTTACCTGTGCTATCGCTGATGCTTATGTGCATATGAGAGCCATTGACAGAAACCGTTCCGGTAAGGCTGACGATCTCAAAATGTCCCTGTCCCTTACTGGCACCCGGCTGGTTGGCGAAGCGAATACTGTAATCTGTAAGGCTGCCCGCGCAGCTAACGATCCATCCAGCCTTGATGTCATTAGCTTTTACAAAAGATTCGATCCCTTTTCTCAGGTCTTCGCCCGGCTTTAATCTTAGTGCATATGTTTTGGTCATAGTATGCTGGCAGGAGATGAATAGAAAAATACAAACAACTAATAATTTATTCACGCTGTGAAAATACTATAATACATTGGAGTGTTTGTCCAACCCAATATTCCTACTTTAAGTTTAAATATTAAATTGTCAGGTAAATGAATAAGTAACCTTAGCCTATTAGTTAATTATACTAATATTTAAGTTGTCTTATACCAGGTTATGAATAATACAATCCAAATAAAATACAATAAAGGGTTTGGTTACATTACAATGATTGGACTTCTTGGGTTGCTCATTGTAACAAGTTTAATTGACGTTAAAGATAAACGTGGGATTATTTTTGGAGATGCCTGGATCATTCTCCTTTTGCTCTATTGTTTTAATAAAATATTTCTTCCAATGCTTAATGGGAAGGTGGCCATGGAATTAACTGACATAGGCATTTATGACTACATAGGTAAACAGAAAGCTACTTGGGAAAATATAACTGAAATAAGAAAAGTAAGTTTTGGCAAAGGATCAGTAGGAATTGCAATTGTAATTGCAGATACAAGAGAATTTATAAATGACAAAAGCTTTGTTAGCAAACTTCTTTGTTATTACAACAACTTTTTTTACAATACCCCATTCATTATCCCAATGCAATTTTTAGCTGGTAGTGACAATGAAATTATCGAAGTGATGCAAAATTATTTTGAACGCAGAAAACTAGCAACCAACATCGTTAATTCTACTGGTTTAACTTAATTGATAATCCAGGTATAAGCAATACACTTCCACAATTAAATTATAACATCTATAAGCAGTATTTATTCAACATGCGTTTAAGCGGCACTTACTTTGACAGACTTCTGGTAAATGTTCTTCCCTGGATAATTTTCGCTGTAATAGTAAGGTACTTCTCTGGTATGAACTCCAATATATACGTGTTCCTTATTTTAACTGGCGCACTCTGGTTAATGGACACATTAATCATATACATTAAGTTTAAAAAACCAAAATCTTTGAGCACTGGGAATGATTTACTGTTAGGTGACCGTGTTATTTATACTAATGACATTTTTAAAATAACTCCAGTGACAGATAATAGGCTGAAATGGTCGTTTAAGATGATAGAATTTACATTCAGCGATGGTAGCACTATAATGATCATAGATAAACCGCAAACTTTTATCGAAGATCTTATGCATAAACCATCAAAGACACTTAAAAAACTCTTTGAAGCATATCCCGAGCTTAAAAACAAATTAAGGCCACGCAAGTACATCTAACCAATGTATATAAATGTGCTTTTCTTAAGCTATCAGCACTAAACAGATATTGCTTCCCAAATAAATAGGTAGTAATTTGCCATTCGCAAAACACCACCAATATTTATGAAAAAGGTCTTGAAATATACAGGCATCGGTTTGTTTTCCCTGCTTGTTCTAGCCTTCATACTCCCACTGCTCTTCAAAGGAAAAATTGTAAGCGCTGTCAAATCAGGAATTAATAAAAATATTGAAGCAAAGGTTGACTTTAAAGATGTAAGCCTTTCTTTTTTCCGTCATTTTCCACAACTTTCTGTAAGCCTGGAAAATATTGCAGTTACAGGCCTCGGAGAATTTGCAAAGGACACCCTTGTAAGTGCACCTTCGATAGATGCATCGGTGAACATGATGAGTATATTCACCGGAAAGGATATAAAGATCAAAGGTGTTTATTTCAATGAGCCAAGGATCCATGCGCTTGTCAATAAGGAAGGAAAGGCCAACTGGGAAATAACCAAAGTTGATACATCGGTATCTGCATCCGAACCTTCTGCCTTCCGGGTGCAGCTGGAAAAATATGCCATTAAGAATGGCTATGTGTATTACAGGGATGAAAGCAGCGATATGACCGCCGAGATCACAGGGTTGGATCATGAAGGAAAGGGAGACCTTGACCAGGACCTTTTCAAACTGACCACATCTACTAATGCAGGCATGGCCAGCTTTAGCTATGCCAATGTTCCCTACCTGGTGAAGGCAAAGACAGATATTGATGCTGATTTTGAGATAGACAATAAAAAAAGCCGCTATTCCTTTTCCAATGCAGCCATTAAGGTCAATGACTTGAAACTGGTTGCCGATGGATTTATGCAACTGGATAATGGCAGCACTTATTCCATGGATATACAATTTGATGCGCCTTCCAATGAATTCAAGAGCATTCTTTCGCTAATACCAGCTATTTACCAGAAAGATTTCGCTAAACTGAAGACCAGTGGAACAGCGGCATTCAAAGGTTTTGTAAAAGGAATATATAGCCCTACACAGATCCCGGCGTATGATGTGAACCTGGATATAAAAGATGGCTTTTTTCAATCCCCGGCCCTGCCACAACCAGTAAAGAATGTGCAGGTCTCTGCACATATTTCGAACCCGGATGGCATTACCGATCATACTGTAATAGACATTCCCAAAGCCCATCTTGAAATGGGTACTGAACCCTTTGATTTCAGGCTATTGGTAAAGAATCCCGAAACCAGCCGGTATGTGGATGGTGCTCTAAAAGGAAAGATCAACCTGGCAGATCTTACCAGGTTTGTCAAGCTTGATGCCGGCACTAAATTATCCGGTGCACTGGCTGCAGATGCTTTTGCCAAAGGGAATATGGGCAACCTGCAACAGATAGATAAGTCTTTTTCAGCTGGTGGATTCATTACTATCAGCAACCTGTATTATGCATCCCATGACTTTGTTCATCCAATACAAAATGGCAATTTCAAAATAGAACTGGAAAATAAAGGCGGCATAGCCGATGCTACTACAATCAATATAAGCTCGGGTCATTTGGAAGTAGCCAATGATCCGGTTGACTTTTCTTTAAAGATCAGCAGGCCGGTTTCGGCTGTGGATTTTTCTGGTACTGCCAAAGGCCAACTTACATTGGATCATATTAACCAGTTTGTAACGCTTGAACCAGGAACAGCCATCAAGGGTTTGATGGATATGGACCTGAGCTTTAGAGGCAGCAAGGCAGCTATTGATAAAAAGAATTATGAACAGATCAACACTGCCGGCAACATCAATGTCTCCAATGTAAACTATACCAGTAAAGAATATCCTGCAGGCTTGCAGGTGCAAAATGCTATGCTGGTGTTCAGCCCCCAGCATGCTTCGCTGCAAAACTTTTCCGGAAGGTTTATGAATACCAACCTTACTGCTAATGGCGTACTCGATAATATGATCGTTTATGCTATGAATAAAGGCGAACTGGGTGGGACCTTGAACCTGAAGGCTGACCGGATCAATTTGAATGACTGGATGGGAACTGATACTGCTACCTCAACTGCTGCATCTTCATCTGCACCATTCCTCGTTCCGGCAAAAATGAATATTACCGTGAATGCTTCGGCAGATGCGGTGAAGTATGACAAGGTCACGTACAGCAACGTAAAAGGAGCTTTGCAGGTTAAGGATGAAACAGTAAGGCTGCAGAATGTGCAAACACAGGCTATGGATGGAACGATCACCTTTAATGGATCTTACAGCACCAGGCAGCAGAAAGAAAAGCCTGAAGTAAGCCTTGACTATAACATCAAAGATGTGGATGTGCAAAAGGCCTTCTTTGCTTATAACACCATGCAGAAGCTGATGCCGTTGGGCAGGTTCCTCGCGGGCAAACTGAGCTCCCAATTCAGCATGACAGGCAATTTGAAAGGGGATATGTTCCCTGACCTCACCAGCCTGACAGGTAATGGTAATTTGTTGTTGATACAAGGTATACTGAGCAAGTTTCAACCCCTGGAAAAGCTGGCCAACATGCTGAATATTGATGCATTGAAAGAAATTCCGGTAAAAGATATCAAGAGCCATTTTGAATTTGCCAATGGTAAGGTTTTGGTGAAGCCTTTTACTATTAAGGTAAAGGATATTGATATGGAAATAGGTGGCATGCACGGCTTCGATCAAAGCCTTGATTATATTATTGCCATGAAGGTGCCCAGAAAATACCTGGGTGCTAATGGCAATGCATTGGTCAACAACCTGGCGGCACAGGCCACCGCCAAAGGCATACCTGTAACGCTTTCGGATTTCATTGACCTGAATGTGAAAATGCAGGGCAGTATTTCCAATCCATCAATTGAAACAGACCTGAAGCAGGCTGCAGGTGATGTGACCAAAGAACTGAAGCAGCAGGCTACAGCATTTGTAAAACAAAAGACAGATAGTGCCAGGCAAACCATCAAAGATTCACTCACTGTTGTGAAAAAGCAGGTGCTGGAAGATGTGAAAGGAGAAGTGGCCAAACAACTGTTGGGAACAAAAGATTCCGCTAATAAACCTTCAGTGGAAGGCACCAAACAAAAAGCCACGGAGACCTTAAAAAATACCTTCAATGGCTTATTCAAAAAGAAAAAAGCTGCAGCCGATACTGTAGGGAAAAACGATTGATACTAAATAAAAAAAGCTTTTAGATGGGGTTGGGTTTATCCCAGCCCCAATTCTTTTACGGGATCCCAGAACTTTTTAGCGAAGTCCACCACTTTATCATCCGCCACTCTGATACCTTCTTTTTCCAGCAATTCCTGCATCTGCTCAGGATATTCAAAATGGACCTTGCCTGTAAGTAAACCCTGGCGGTTCACCACCCTGTGTGCCGGAACTTTTGGTCTTACCCGGTGCGAACCATTCATGGCCCAGCCTACCATCCGGGATGAAGAACGGGCCCCCAGCGCAGCCGCAATGGCACCATAGGAGGTTACCCTTCCCCTTGGTATCTCTCTTACCACATCGAACACCAGTTCAAAAAAGCTTTCATCTTTTTTACCCGATGGCGTTATGGTTTTTAATTTCTCATGTAGGGGTATCTTTTTGGAGGGCATACCATTGAATTAGGTGATTAAATTGATTACATTGATTACGCTATTTTAATAAAGATGATTGACACTAAATATAAATATTCAGCTATAACTGCCAAAATCATTGGCTGCGCTATGGAAGTGCATAAACATTTGGGCAATGGGTTCCAGGAAGTGATCTATCAAAGGGCTTTGGAACAAGAGTTTAATATGCAGGGACTCTCATTTGAACGGGAGTTTGGTATGAATGTATATTACAAAGAAAAAATTGTGGGCACGCGTAGGGTTGATTTTTTAGTGGAGGATGTTGTCTCGGTTGAGATCAAGGCTGTTATGAAAATGGAAGATGCCCACCTGGCGCAGGCTATCAATTATTTGGAAGCATACAATCTTGAAATTGGTATGCTTTTAAACTTTGGAGCCAAAAGCCTTGAATATCGAAGACTGATCAATCCAAAGTATAATGCTAATGCCACTCATACTGCCATCAAAACAAATACATCAAAATAATTAACCTATATCAAATCAAATTAATCAACGGTCCTGCCTTTTCATCAACTCACTCCTCCTCGGTTCCGGAACTGCTTCATACTCATAAGGGCAATTTTTGCAGCCGTTGCCACAACAATATCCCCGCTCCAGCAGGTATTTGGCAGTAAAGGTCAGCAGGCCTTTTTCATTCAGGTAATAATCCACTCCCTCAGTCAACACCTGCTTCATCTTTTAAAAACTGTTGTAATACGGCATCCATTTCTTTGGAAGGCAAATACTCAGGCAATGAAAAGCACAGGTAATGAACCTTTTTACTTCCAGCAATGTCCAGCATCTCGTAATGGGTCTTGATATGCAATTCTTTGCCAATGCCTGGTTGGGCATACACATCATCCATGTCCTTATAAAGGTGGCAGCCATACATGTCGATCACTTTTTTAGTGAACTGGTACAGGTCTGGGCTATCTGTTTTTAAGTGGATCTTGCCGCCGGGAACAAGGAACTGGTAATATAGACGCAGGAATTTGGGGTGCGTCAGTCGCTTTTTTGATTTGGAGATGCGGAGTTGAGGGTCAGGGAAAGTGATCCACATCTCATCCACTTCTTCAGTCGCAAAGAATTCAGTGATCCTGTCTATCTGTATGCGAAGGAAAGCTACATTCTTTAGGCCCAACTGGGTGGCTTTCTTGGCGCCTACCCAAAGACGGTTTCCCTTCTGGTCAATGCCTATAAAATTCTTATTGGGATAGATCTGTGCCAGGCCAATACTGTACTCGCCTTTACCACAGGCCAGCTCGAGCACCAGGGGATTCTTATTTTCAAAAAAGCCATTCCACGTGCCGGGCATAGCCACGGGGTATTGCAATACATTGGAAAAAGTTTCCAGTTCAGCAAAACGTACCAGCTTCTTTTGACCCATATACTTTACGTTCTTATGCCTGGAAGGCTTCTGACACTTACCTGGATCGGTAAGCTATGATTGAATACTAAAGGTAAATCTTAGTGTGCGGCCCCTGTTTCTTCTCTTTTGGAACTACGGGCGGTGAACATCAGTTCCTGCACTTTTTGCTTGTCCTCTTTCTCTTTTTTCAGGTCAAACATGGTCCCGAAAACAAGGTCCCATAGGGTAGAACTTACACCAAAGCCCTTATGTTCATCCTTATAGTGATGCAGGTGGTGGTTTCTCCACAATGGTTTCATCCATTTGAACGGAGGGTTCCAGGCGTGGATGGCATAGTGCATGGAAGCATAGATCAGGTAGCCCAATATGAAACCAGGGAAGAAAACAAAGGCATTTTCCCGCAAAACCAGGTATTCCAGCCCAAAAATGGCGGAGGCCAGGATAATGCTGGGAACAGGAGGCATGAACAGCCTGTCCCTGTCGCGGGGATAGTGGTGGTGATTGCCATGCATGATATAAACAAGCTTCTGAGCCTTATTGCTATTGGCCACCCAATGAAATGCATAGCGGTGGGCCAGGTATTCAAAGAAAGTCCAGAAGAACATGCCTGTAAAGAAAAGCAGGGCGATCTTGCCGCCGCTGAATCCGCGGTTGATAAAAGCATAAATAGGTAGGCCAATGATAAAGGGAAGGTAAATACCCCAGATCACCAGTGGATTCGCCTTGGTGAGCATTTCCAGGTAAGGATTCTGGAAAAGCTGCGCCTGGCCCTTATTATGAATTTTCTCAAACTTCATCAATGATGGATTTACGGCAAATTTACAAACTGCCTTGGTTTGAAGTATGGCTATTCGTCCGGATACCTCTAAATTTAAGGTTAAGTTTCTAATGGGCAAGGCCTTAATGGGTCAACTTTTGATCATTTCCCTTTAAAGTGCTTTTACCGGTATGATCCAGCAATTGATCTATCCTCACCGGTTCATAGCCTCTTTTTCGTAACCATTTAACGAGTTGGGGTAATCGCTTGTAGAATTTATCTGTGCGCCCCGGTCCCGCACCTATGTGCATCAGCAGGATAAACCCATTAAGACCGGAAGCCTGCCTGGCCTCCAGGTTAAGAATGGAAGTATAGATGATCTCTGAGCTCCTGTAATTATTGTCTTGCGTGGTAGTATAGTCCGCACTGCTTAGGGTGCCTGGAGAAAAACTGATCAACTGGAGGCCCCGTTCCCTTGTCCATAAGGCTATGGAATCATTGTACCATTCATAGGGTGGAAGAAAATAACGGGCATCGGAGGAGGTTATACCAAGTTTTCGGAGCTCCATATAATTTTTATCCAGGTCATCGTTGAATTGTTTTTTAGTTACCAGCAGGCTATCCCTTTTTACCCAATCGCAATACAGCAAGTGTTCATTGCTGTGGGCGCCTAAATAATGACCTTTTTCTTTCAGGCCTCGGATCAGTTCTTTGAATAATAGGTTTCGGTAAAACCTGCCAGTGAAAAAAAAGGATGCCTTTACATTTTCTTTCTGCAGTGCCGCCATGATGGCTGAGCCCCCTTCCCCATATTCATCACCCGTAAAAACAATGGCTATTTTTTTGGACGTACTATCGCCCCTGCGTATCGCGCCATGGTCCACCAGGAACAAATGGTGACCTGGCAAAGTATCCCAGTTCATATCATAAGCGAATGCCTGATGCAGGGATAGGGTAAGTGCAAGGAAAACAATAGAATGACCCATTCGACACATGCTACAAGTTAACAAACCTTGGGCATTCCTTTTAACGTATGACCGGTCGCGGCCATAGTATGACTCATATTGGCCTGAAGTTGGAAGTAGGTAAAAGGCGATCATTTATGCAATGATGTGGTCGCATCATTATTTAATCATCATAAATGTATTTTATGAAAAAGTGGATGTATGTCTTGAGTATGGTCTTTGTTTTTAGTTGTGCTTCTGCAGGTTTTAATGGATTGCATGCACAGCAAACTAAAACAGTACAAAAGAGTAAGAAAGGAAAATACGCATTGATCGGTGCGGCGGCAGGTGCGGGTACAGGTGCTATTGTCAGCAAAAAGAAAGGTAAGGGTGCTTTGATTGGTGGCGCTGTAGGTGCAGGTGCAGGTTATCTCTATGGTCGTCACAAGGATAAAAAATACAGGAAGACACATTCCTAAAGGCTATTAAATACAAAGGCCTTCCGAAGAAGGCCTTGTATGAACCTAAAGTACAGCAGCTCTAACCAGCAAAAGCCACTGTTAGTATAACCATCATCAAGATCAGTGTGGTAGCCCAGATAAAAAAGCCAATGCAATTGACAACCAGGCTTACAATAGGGTTGACTTTGTAGATGTGAAGTAGTGTTTTCATAGGTCAGCTTAATAGGGTTAAAAACGTTAGTCAGCAATTACGATCTGAAAGTAGCTTGCCTGATCGGTAACAAAAAGCAAATCGAAGAAAATCATTGCACCTTACAAACAAATCCTAAGTGAATCAACGTGAAAAAAGAACCGGGCATACGTATAATGCCCAGCAAATGGATGATTTACAGTAATTCCCCTTAGTACAACTCGAAAACTGCCTCCTCCTTTATTTTGTTTTCCAGGAAAGCATATGCCTCTATTATTAACGGTGATGCCTGTGTGCAGATCAAAAAGTCAAGCAGTATAGTTTATGATAAACCATTCCGTTTAAATCCATAAGTCACAACTATAAAAAGTATCCCCGGCCTACATAGGACGGGGATGGTATTTTACATTGTATTCACTGAAAGAAGATCACTTCTTCACTATCACTTTCAGGAAAGTGGCCGGGATAGAAGTAGTATTTGGGTTGCCGCTTTTATTTTCCTTTACAAAAAGTTCCTCCAGTTCACGTTGCAGTTCATCAGCCTTGCCCGACTTTCCTGCAGCTTCAAATGCATTCATGGTAGGTCCATAATAATCCCTGAATTTTTCCAGGAAGACCCTGGGTGCATAGGGAGCCCGGAAGGTAAATGTTTCGCGCCCGAATGAAATATTTTCAGGGGCAATGCCAGCCTTGCCGAAGCGTTCGATCACCTGAGATTCCACACCCCAGAGCATCGGGCTTACAAATCCCTCAGGTGGCGGCGGTGTGTAAGCAGAACTGATTTTTAATATCTGGGCTACCAGGGTTGGATCATTAGGAATCCAGTTGCCCATTACTATGCGTCCCCCGGGGCGGGTCACACGGACTATTTCTTTGGCTACATCAAACGGCCGGGGGGCGAACATGGCGCCAAAGATGCTTACCACAAGGTCATAGCTTTCATCTTCTATGCCCTGCAGGTCAGAGGCATCGCCCTCGCGTATATTGATATTCGTCAACCCTTCTTCCTGTATGCGTTTATTGCCTGCCGCCACTAGGTTGCGGGCAATGTCTACGCCCTGAACTTTGGCACCCAGGCGGGCTTCAGGAAGTGCAGTATTGCCATCGCCACAGGCAAGGTCCAGTACCTCCATACCGGGAGTGATGCCCAGTTGTTCTACGAATGCGGTACCACTCTCACGCATGGTTTACGCCAATTGGGTAAAATCACCTTTTTCCCATAAAGCTTTGTTAGGGTTAATAGCAGCAGCCTGCCCTGATGTTGATTCGTTCATGGTTTTCGTTTTTTATTTTGAAGAGAATGAGTTCTCAGGCGCGAATACTGGCAGGTTTAATAGGGATGCTTATGAAGGTACAAAGTATATTCTTTTTTACCATACGTGCACTATCTGTTGTAATCACACAAGCCCTGATCTTCGCCTGGTAATGAGGTTATCAATAGTTAGTGTTTCTGATATACTTAATAGCATTTTTCTTTCCTTGTAAATTGAGCATTCATCGTTGGACAATGAAAATTGTTTTTCTTAATCTTTCATTATCAATATTCCTTATTCTATTGTCCGACATTTCCTTCTTTCCATATCATCAATATTCTTCATCTTAATATGTATCTTTCCCGGCTATAATTAGCACAAAAGAATTATAGCAGGAAAAGCGCATGAATCCGCCCAGGGTGTTATTGGTACTGATTTCCTTTCTGCTGGTGAAGATCTGTGGTGCGCAGCTTTGCCAGGGTAGCCTGGGCGATCCTATAGTAAATATCACTTTTGGCCAGGGCTCTAATCCCGGTCAGCCTTTGGCAGCTGCTTCAACTTCCTATCAATATGTTTCACACGATTGTCCCAGTGATGGTTTTTACACGGTGCGAAACCGTACTGACCAATGTTTTACCGGCTGGCATACGCTCACGGCTGACCATACAGGTAATGGCAATGGCTATTTCATGCTGGTGAATGCCACTGAACAACCCAGTGCTTTCTATGTGGATACGGTGAACCTGCAGTGCAATAACACCACTTATGAATTTGCCGCCTGGGTGGTCAATATGAACAGGCCTTTCGAATGTAATGGCAATCCCAATAAGCCTAATCTCACCTTTAATATTGAGACAGTAGACGGCAAAGTGCTGCAAAGCAGCAACTCGGGTGATATTGGACCGCAGAGCGGTCCTGAATGGCGGCAATATGGTTTTTTCTTCAATACGCCTACCAATACCAGCAAGATCGTTTTACGCATCATCAACAATGCGATGGGCGGTTGTGGCAATGACCTTGCACTGGATGATATTACATTTCGTCCCTGCGGCCCAAGGCTTAATGCAGCCATTGCAGGTAATGGCACTTCCTTTCAATTTTGCCAGGGCCAGGCCTTGCCGCAAACATTGACCTGTGAAGTTTCGGCAGGTTATTCCAACCCACACTACCAATGGCAACAGCGTATCAACAGTGCGGCCACCTGGACCGACATCCCCGGTGCCAACAGTTTAAATTTACAAACGGATTTCTCTACCAATACCCCGGCAGGGGTGTATGAATACAGGTTGTCCGTATCGCAACAGGAAAATATAGGTAACCCTGTTTGCCGTGTCAATTCGAATGTGATCACCATCACCATCAATTCCAGTCCCGTGCCATCTGCTACCAATACCAGTCCTGCCTGCAGTGGCTCCAGTGTATTGGTCTCAGCAGCTGACGGGGATCAATATGCCTGGACGGGTCCCAATGGGTTTACCAGTAACGCGCAAAGCTTTAGCCTTAACAATGCACAGCCAGGGCAGACAGGAAAATATTTTGTGCAGGTAACTTCCGTCGCAGGCTGTAAAGCTGTGGACTCCACAGGCGTTATCGTTCATCCCACACCGGTAGCCTCGGTCAGTCCTGCAGAAGTTTCCATCTGTGAAGGAACAACAACGAATTTGCAGGCCTCGGGGGGTAGTTCCTACGTATGGAGCCCTGCTATACATCTTTCTTCATCAAGCGATGCGGCACCAGCTGCTTCGCCAGTTGACAGCACCTTGTACCGGGTGATCGTTGCCAATGATTTCCTGTGTGCGGATACCGGCTTTGTACAGGTGAATGTAAGCAAGAAGGCAAGAGCCAATGCCGGTCCTGACAAAGCATTGCTGGCGGGTCAGGTGATACAGTTGCAGGGCAGTGCCTCAGGCACCAATACCAGCTTTTCCTGGTCGCCCACCACCTATATGGATGATGCTATGGAATTGCAGCCCCATGTGCATCCCGGTGCCGACATTACCTACACACTGGAAGTAGTTTCCAATGATGGTTGCGGCACTGCCAGCGATTCAGTGAAGGTGCGGGTGTTCAACGATATCTATATACCCAATGCCTTTTCTCCTAACGGAGATGGCAAGAATGATACCTGGAACATTCCAGTGCTGCAGGTCTATTCCAATGTGGAGATCATCGTGTTCAACCGCTGGGGCGCTGAAGTGTACCATGCAAAGAACAGTGCTCCCTGGGATGGCCGCTTCAAGGGTAAGGACCTCCCAATCGGCGTCTACCCCTATATTATACAGGTAAAAGACATTGGCATCAAGCGTACCGGCTGGGTAATGATCGTTAGGTGATGGAATAACAAAGGGGGATGCCTAAGCTAAATTTTGCAAACACATGCAGCATAAAGCCCTCATTACCAGAAATTTTAATTCAAACATGAAACACATCTTACTTTTCACATTGCTTTTATGTGTCAAATTGATTTATGCAAATGATGGATCGTTTTATGGCAGCGGCAATCACCTTATACCCATCATGGAAACTGACATTTCAGTAAAAAGAGAAATTCTCACTTTGAAAAAAGTGAGGAATGAAGTAATGGAGGTGACCGTCTATTATGAATTCTTCAACCCTGGAAAGGAAAAAACTATAACCGTTGGCTTTGAGGCCTTCTCGCCAAGCGGGGATGTGGATGCAACTCCCAAAAAAGGTCAGCATCCGTATATGACTGACTTTACGGTGCAGCTAAACAATGAATTTTTAAAGTACGACATCGCTTATGTCGGTGATTCAGATTACGTTAAAGCTGGCATCATTAAATCAAAAAGCCTTAAAGATGTAAACGTTGACAATGTCAACGAGGCAGATTTTTTTTATGTTTATCATTTCAAAGCAAGTTTTAAAAGCGGCCTAAATATTTTAAAACACACGTACAGTTACCGTCTTTCCAGTTCCGTTATGAGCTACTACGATTTTCAATATGTCTTAACAGCTGCAAAACGTTGGGGTAATAAGCAAATTGATGATTTTACCCTAATACTGGATATGGGTGATTTCGAAACATTCTGCCTATCTAAGAGCTTTTTCAAATCTTCAAATGAATGGTTAATAAATGGAATCGGGAAGTTTGAAGATTATAAGACTACCTCTGACAATGACTACTTCAACGATGGAGTTACATTTCATATCAGGAAGGGAACTTTAATATTTCACAAAAGCAATTTCAAACCAGCAGCAGAGCTTTTCCTGTTTTCAAAAAGTCAATATGATACTGAAAGTGATTACCTCCCATTTTCATATTACCTGGAAAGTGTTATTAAAGAACCTGTTAACGAGAGCCAAAAACGAATTTTAAAAAATCTTCCATTTGCAAGAAGAGGATACATTTTCCAAAATCCAGAGCTAAATACTTTTTATAAAAAATTGGATTGGTATTTCCCAAATCCTGCTTATGTTCCAGATATCGATCAATTGGATGAACGTGAGAAGAAGTGGATTGAAAGGTGGAAGTAAATCCTATAACATATCATGAAGATCATCACATGGAATTGTAACATGGCATTCAGGAAAAAGGCAGAATTCATCCTGACTCATAAGCCTGATATTCTTATTGTTCCTGAATGTGAGCATCCGGGTAAATTATTGTTTAAAGAGAATACACCAAAGCCAACTGATATACTATGGTTTGGTGACAATCAAAACAAAGGCCTGGGAATTTTCTCTTATTGCGATTTCCGGTTTAAGGTTCTGGAGACATATAACCCTGCATTTAAAATGATCATCCCTATTGCCGTTACAGGTGGCGGGTAAGACTTTACCCTTTATGCCATTTGGGCAAACAATCCAAAAGATCCGGATGGACATTACATTGAACAGGTATGGAAAGCAATCAAACATTATGACAAGGGTTTAGCCAATTTGAATACTATGCTGGTGGGAGATTTTAACAGCAACAGCATCTGGGACAGGAAACATAGAGTAAGTAATCATTCGAATGTTGTAAAATATCTGGAAGACAAAGGCATTTTCAGTACCTACCATTTATTCCACAAACAGCTACAGGGAAAAGAAGTGCATCCAACTCTTTACATGTACAGGCACCAGGACAAACCTTATCATATTGACTATTGCTTTGTATCAGCAGACCTGGTGCAAAGGATTCAGTCAGTTGAAATAGGTGACTATGATTTTTGGATCCCATACAGTGATCATGTTCCTTTGATTGTGTATTTTGGATAGTATTTTAGTTGAAATTTATATTTGTCCCAGACGTATCATAGATAGCCGCTACTGGAAGAATGCCTCAACGTAGACTATATTGAAGCGCTTTATAGAAAATGCTATGAAATATTTAATCTTTTCCCTTTTTTGTATGCTGGCCTTTGCTTGCCAGGCGTTATCCCAGACCCTTACTGTAAAACAGTTGTATGATGAGCAAAGAAAAAACAACTACACATTCGGAAACAAATACCGGAATCAAAAGATAACTGTAAATGGCAAGATCAGGAGTATTAGTCCTGTTACAGTATTCTGGAAAGGAGAGAAAAATTACCACAGGGTATACCTGACAGCTACAGGTTACGAAAATTTCGTGATCTGCCAGATTCCCTATGAGGATTCTGCTGTACTAAACCGTTTCAATACCGGTGATGTTATTACAGTAACAGGGATTGTATCGCCTACCAGCGGGGATGTAGTTTATCTTAACGACTGTTCATTTACCACTTCGAAACAGGTAGTTAAAAAGAAAGAAACTCCAGAAAATGCTCCTTTTGGAAAATATAATGTTTACCAGAATGACGGTGCAGGGTTTAGTTTTCAATATACTATGTACCTGAAGTCCTATTCTTCATACACCTTAAATGGGAAATCCGGGGGCTGCGCTTACCAGGCCAAGGGCAAGAGCTTCATGTTTACTTCGGGTCCTTTAAAAGGATTTGCCGGCATTTACAGGCCTATAAATCCTTCCAATGACCAGGATCCACCGACGATAGTATTGGATGTGAACGGAAAAGTACCCGATCTGAAATCTTCAAATAAAGGCTATCAATACGGATACTATAAGGGAACGGAATGATAATGCTTAATTGTTTTCAATTCGATTTTTATTTGATGAATGGGAATGCTTAAGCAAAAAGTCATTATGCGGTTTCTATTCCTATTTGCGATACTATTGAGTTCGGAAACCACTATGTCTCAAGATTTGACTTTTACGCAGGCTGTAAATAAGTTATTCTTTGGAGTTGACATATCTGGTAACTCAGGTTCCATTTTTGACAGTTTAACTTTAGTTCCGCAATTGAAACATTATTACGGTGCAAGGCAATGGAATTTGAATGTAACAATTGAAATGAATTCAGAGAAGGCATGGTCCTCAAGATATGAATTCAGGTTCACTCAAAGTCCAATGAAAGGTTTGAATTTCGAAAGCGGAGTTATTGAGGTGGTGCTTGGTGAAACAGAGAGTACAAATAAGTTGCTTAACATTTTTTGGCGACTACAATTTAATAGTAAGGAAAAAGCTTTTAAGGCTTTTGAAATACTAAAGAAAGTCTTTGAAGATGTTTCCTCTAAGGCAAGGTTGCACTTCGGCAAAGACCTTGGACATATGGCTGAATTCTCTTCACGCAAGCAAGTGGCCAAAGGGATTAATGACATAACCCTATTCCTTAAACAGTCGCCAATCTCGAAAAAGTATGAAATAGGATTGTTTCCTGGCAATGATCTAATGAGCGAATAATGGTAAGCAAGGGTGGTTATTTTAAATATAGTTAGACACTCAACAAATGTTTTACTTTGAATTTTGAAGAAAACCACCCTCTAGATAAGAAGAGATAAACCATACTTATGGATAAAACTGCAAAGCAGCATTACGCTTTGATCATTACTTCTTTATTGATTTGTATTTTTCTCTATGTAGATACTTACTTAATTCCATTTAGCCATGCAGTTGAGACCGTAAAAGACTTCAGAGTATATAGGTCTAACGGTTATAGAGGAAGATCAGACCATCGAACTTACACATTGAAAACAAACGTAGGAGAATATGATATACCTGAATCATTCTTTGACAGGATAAATAAAGATATCATAATAGGCATAGACAAGTCTTATCTCACAGGTTCAATTCAAATGTTGTATGTTGATGCAGGCGAAGGTACTTATATTTACGAAGCTGGTTTTCTTCGTGCTGGCTTTGGTAAGATTTATGTGCCGCTTGTAATTATTGGGAGTATTACAATGTTGTTATGTTTCAGAATTATTGATAATGTTAAAGGCAGAGGAAACCTGTCATTTGCAGTATTCATTTGTTCGATTTTATTGCTGCTGGCCTATATAGATCTGCACATTATATGATTTGAAAACAATATAGTTAACATACAAATGATATAAGTTATAGTCAAATAATCTAATTATTCATTCTTTTCCAGGTGAAAAATCTCGTTGACCGTTGTCTTAAAAACGCTTGCGATTTTTATTGCCAGCACCGTAGATGGTACATACCGTTCCGCCTCAATAGAATTTATAGTTTGTCTTGACACACCCACCTTATCCGCTAACTCCTGTTGGGTAATATTCAACTTTGCACGTTCAACCTTGATTGTGTTCTTCATTACCGGCCTTTCTTTTGAAGGAAATACAATGACAGGTAAACTAAAAGCATATTGAAGACAAGCTCCTGGCCCTTAAGGTCGGCAATTGGACTTTTTACCAGCATATCAATAAAGGGCTTTATAATAACATAAAGTACTGTTAAGAGAAATGCCATTACCATAGATTTTTGACGTATTGCTATCGTCAGTTCATCTTCGACCTTGTCTCTTGCCCAGGCAATAAATAGCAGACCCAGAATAAAAGCGTTCATAGATAGTAACCTAAAGACTTCTTTGCTGGTTGGTGTTAATGGAATATTTACAGCCCGGGCAATAATGGCAGGAACAAAAGCCAGCACCATAACCATAATTCCAATTTTATTAAAATAATTGGGTAATAAACCTGCTGCAATCTTATTTTTTCTCTTTTCTATAGTGTAAAAATTGCTTTCCATAATGACAAATATACTTTACATGGTCAAACATCCAAATTCAAAGAACGAATTCTCTATCTCATTTATAAAAAAACCTATTCTTTAAGCATATAAGCAGCAATAAACTTGTAGTTATGGCCTGGCAACCGGCATATTTGTGCTGCCGATATCACGGTACAGTTTCCATTCTCCATTACGCTGTTCCCAGACCACCACATATTTGCCCCTGTCCAATAAGGAGCCTTTGGCATCCTTCATTTGATAATTACCGGTTTCAATGATGAATAGCGAATCACCTTTTATATCTGTAGTGGTTAAGTTTATTTCTTTCATACCCATACGTATGGCGCCACCCCATGCCTTGATAATATCATTTCCTTTTACAGGTTCACTATTGTCCAGCAATAATTCTGCATCGGGCCAGTAATGTGAAGCCAGAGCAGCGGAATCCCCTGCAGCCAGTTCCTGGGAAAACCTGGCATTGATACTGTAAATGAATGAGCGCGTCTGTTGCTGATCAAAACCTGGCCTGGTCTTATCGGTGGCAGTGTCTGAGGTCTTTGACTCGCAAGCTGCCAGTGAAAAACAGATTACAATGAACAGGAAGGATGAAAGCTTCAACATAATGTTGGATTTAAGGTGGATAAACTGACTATTTTTTAGGGAAAATAAACTGGGACTAATGACTGATTGAATGTACCATTATAAGTTTACAATTGGAAGATTTGAAAGAGGTCAATCAGGTGCCCTGAGGCATCAGCTTATTGGTTGGCAATACCCTGTTAACTGTTGTTGCCTGGTTAGCCATGAAAGCTAAAAACCGCTCCACTTCATATATTGCGGTATGCGCACAGGGTGATATCTTAGGCAGGATCAGATCAAAGGCATGGTCTGTTTGTGGCAGGATATGCAACACAACTGGCACATGATGTTTTTTTAAAGAGTTAAATAACTTGCGCGTAGATCTAACCGGGGCCATAATGTCGTCCTCATCATGAATGAGCAGGGTAGGTGGACAGTTGCGATGCACGTGTGTGATAACTGTGAACAGTGAATAAGCCCCCGGGTTTTCATCAGGATGTCCACCCAACAGTGGTGCTAAGGTTCCTATGTTTTCAAAGTTTTTATTCATTCCCAGTCGATAATAATCCTTGCCCATTTTTTTGATAAGCCAGGCAGGTATATTTTTTGGAACAGCATTTTTAAGCTTATTGGGCGCATCCCGGGTAGTGAGGTGCTGGTTGGTATGGTAATAAAGGGCCTCCATATCATTGCTGCCATATATCGATATCACCGCGCTTACACTAAGATCTTTACCTGCCAGGTCTAGAGGAGTAAACCGCTGGTCATCGTCGGTATAGGCTGCCAGCAGCGCCAGGTGCCCACCCGCTGAACCTCCACCAATGGTGACCTTTTCCGGGTCAACAGCGTACCTGGATGCATTTTCCTTCATCCAGTTTATTGCACGTTTCACATCAGATACCATTCCCATCATATCGGTTTCAGGAGCCATCCTGTAAGCCACGTCCATTACCACATGCCCTTGTGCGGCCAGTTGTGTAAAGAAAGGCCGGGTTTGAAAATCCTTGTCAAGAAAGTAAAAAGCGCTGCCATGCAGGTAAATAAAAGCCAGCCCAGAAGGTAAGATACCTGGTGGCGGCTGCCAGATATCACATAAGAGCTTGCGTTCTGTTCCTGGAATGATTGCAAAGGCAATATCCTGTTCAAATCGCGGGGACGGGACTGATGGTAAACTTAACTGGAAACGCCTGGACAGGAAATGGGTCTTTTGCGAGCCAGGTATTCTTTCCTTCCAGCCAGGGCCATAGGCCTGTTCAAAGCTGCCGGGTGAAGCAGGCGGTCGGGAGACCTTGTAAATATGAATGCCAAAGACAAGGATATCGTAGATACCGATGCAACTGGTGATAATGGACCCGGTTGCCAGTCCTGCAACAAGAGTAAGCACACCTGTCAGCATCAAAAAAGGTGCAAGTGCAGCCGTATATAGTTTAACAAACCAAAGTATGGGTGCCGGCCAGCGCAAACGCGTAAAAAGCGTAATGCTCAACAGGGCAGTCAACCCACCTGCTATAACTATAAACCACTTTATTATGATAAGTACGATGTTCACGCTAGCTTAAATACTGTGTTTGATCTTAGATTGCGGGTGACCGTTACTCTTTATCTTTCCTTTGAAAGTTTCATCAGCGGCTGTTATAATTAATTTTTTACCTTTTGCCCTCTGCAATAACAGCACTGCCAGCACGATCATCCAGAGCATATAAGCGCCGATGTTAATGCGTTCCCACACACCTATCATTGGAGTAGGAACATTGGTTGAAATACCAGGTGATGCCAGCCAGGTAAGGATGCCAAACACCATAAAAACAACGACGGTCAAAAAAGAATAGATCCTGAATGACCTTTTCATGGCAGCAGCAGCAAAGCCAATGATGAGTAACATCATCACTAAGGTGATGAAGGTCATTACAATATGCCAGGTATCGGTAAAACTGCCACCGCCGGCTGCAAGAATCTCACGCCTGTGCATGGGTGACCATGCCAGCCCGATAAGTCCACTTATGATCATTAATGTTCCAACTAGGTGTAGGTTACGGCTTTTGCCTGCCGACAAACTGATACCCCATCCAAATGCAGCTACAAGCAGGGAATATAGAATGCCTGGCACCAGCCAGATAGTTCTAGTGGGCGCACCTATGGCTGATAATTCGCTTACAACCTGGGAAACCGGATCGTAGCCCGGGTAAAACAAAGGTATAAACAGGTTCATGGCTATATACAAAAGGGAAGCTATGATGCCGCAGGTGAGCAGTAGGTTGCTCCATTGGAAAGCACCGGTTTTGTTTCCGGCCTGCATTTTTACTGGTCTCATGGTTAATAATTTATAAGAGCGAGATCCTAAGTTCAATCAATCTATAGTCCTGTAAAATGATGATCGTTAGCCAATCTTCTGATTGGTATCACAGGCAGAAAAACCAGTTCTGCAGTAGAGAAATGCAAACAGTATATCGAATGAAGATAGTACGTGATTTCCAACGATTTCCTGGAAATGTCTCGTGGTGTTTTACTTCATACCGTAATAATAAGTTTATGAGAACAATGCTCACTTTAACTAAAGAAGAGGCGGTCATTAAAGCCGCTAAGACCTATTGAAGAATTCAAAACAATTGTTCTTGGATGATTAGCAACTACAATTCTTCAGACAATTTATTCATGAAGGACTTGCTCATGGTATTGAGATTTGAATTGTAGTCTGCTAAAAATTCAGAGGTAGCGGATTTCCATGATTGGAAAAAGCGGATGCCTTTATTGTGCGCATCGCCCTTTATAGACCTGTCTTTACCGTACTGTCATTCTGCAATAATTTGTAAGACACCACAAGATCCTTGAAGTCAGGTTCCATATATATTTTTTCCCAGCTAATGGCATATATCAGCCAGATGACCCTTGCTTTATCCACCAGTGCAAATGCAGTGGGAATCTGTTCTACTGTCAATTCCAGCCTTTGGCCTGCCAGTTTCTCACTCAGAGCTTTATTGGTCATAGTATTAACTGCATTGGAAAAATTATTAACAGCGATGGAGGAGTTTAATGTGCAGATATGCCTGTAATCAGCCTGCCAGTAAACTATGAGTGGTAGGAAATTGCTTCTTGTTTTTACCGTTGTGGAAATACTATTGGAGCCGGATGGGTAGATAGATGATACACTGATATCTGCTTTCTTGTTTTTGTTTTGTTTGGGTATCCTGTTGCCGTATTGTTCGGCTACATATTGATCCATTTTTTTTGTTGTCAGGCAGCTGCTCAAAAAAAGTATGGACACAAATAGTAATGCAGTGACGAGGAAGTTTTGGTTTACAGTTTTCATAATTTACACTGATGAAGGCGGACAAATTACGTATTAATAGTATAGATCACTATGACTTCCGGAAAAAAGTTTTTAGGAAGCCAGATGAATTTTTTCAACATAACGGCAATTAAGAATCACTGATGAAAACAGCTGTAGTAATGATAATTAATTATTTACTGTTTGGGTAAGCTGGATACCACCTTGCCCGCTTCATTCAGAAAATCAATTCTTGCGCTACCAGTGGAATCAACAATAAGCCGGATTCTTGTTTTACCTTTTTTATCCGCAAGGTTGATCAATGCTGATTTATCTGAATCCTTTCCAATAAACACCCTGTGAGCAAAGGCAGGGTCACTGTTTGCAGGTTCCAGGAGTTCCTTGATTTTTGCATCCCTCACCGGCCCTTCAGGCAATTTTTGTGCGGCCTTGTATTGACGACGAAACTCAGGGAATGGAGGGCTGGTGTGCCAGTCGTCTACATAAAGTCCTGTATTCTTGTCTCCATTATCATCAAGGTATTGCAGGTATAAAACCTGGTTTTGGTTGTATTGATCGAAAGAGAAATGCCCTGAAGCAAAGTATTTTCCACTGCTGTCTTTTCTACCTGTAAATACCAATCCTCCACATTCAGTGGCATTGTCATCATAAAATATAAGACCTGGCCTGCCACCACCGGGAATTCCATAAGGCTTCCCGTAGTATAGATTTTCAGGTGATCTTTCCATGTTGGAAAGAATCAGGCGTGGCTGTCCGTTCGGTTCAACTATATTGATGCGTTTAGCTGTAAGCTGTTCAACGGATAGATTCTTCCCATTGATTCCCTGCCTAAGAATAAGGAACAACGCAAGGAGTAATAACAGGGAAGAAACAATGGCATACACTGTCAATAACCTGACCTGTTTTTTGATGGTATCAAGGCTGTTGTTCATAAGGTGTTAGTTATATTTTTGAAGTGGCCGAAACTATTCTTTTTCATTTACTTTCTGCCTGTTAACATTTCTTTCCCCTGAGATATTATATAAACAGTGCGTTTTTTGATCGTTTCAGTGTTCCCATGTCTTCTTCATGAACCTACCTAATAAGTAACATTGAATTACAAAATTGCTCTCCTTGTTGACTTGTCAACCTGTTAACATTTGAACTTTTTACTTTTGACTTTCTCCCTCCTTATTCACCTGTCAACGTACCAACTTGTCAACTCTCTTTTCATTCCTTTAACAGTACTCATTTCCTTTAACATAAGCTTACCTAAGCTGCATTAATCCTAAGATTTCTTTTCATTTCTCATATATGGAACGAAAGAAAAAACCACGTTCCCCTTCGGCATATGAAAAAGCAAATTTTACTTTTAGCTTCTGTCATCATCTCCACGCTGGCTATGGCCCAGGACAAACCTCATTTTGGTGTACGTGGTGGATTTTCTTCTGCTTCCATGAAAGGTGATGCTGTCAATAGTCTTCAAAACCTTTTGGATTTTACCAATGGTGCTATCAGCACTACCAGCCATAGCGGGTTTTTTGGTGGTGGGTATGTAAACATTCCTTTGTCCAAAGAATTATCAGTTGAGCCGGCCATGTATTATACCCAGAAGGGATATACTATGACAGGTAAATTGAATATCAAGGGTGCAGATTTCTTAGGTATAAATGGTAAGGCACAATTGAATTCACAATATATAGATGTACCTGTGGTTTTGAAAGGAATTATGGGAGGGTTGCAGGTGTTTGCAGGCCCACAGATCTCTTATCTTACTAAGGCATCTCTTCATACTACTGCGGGTGCTCTCGGGTTCAATGTAGTGAACAGTACCAGTGATGCTACTTCGCAATTCAACAGGTGGGATATGGGATTGACAGGTGGTATAGGATACCAGTTCTCAAACGGTCTGAATATTACAGCCGCTTATGATCATGGTTTATCAAAAGTAGATGCCAACCAGAACCTGAACTCTTACAACCGTTCGTTTAAAGTAGGTCTTGGTTTTAACTTCTAAGAGCTTAACATAAAAAGCAAAAGCCGCTCCAGGAATGAAGCGGCTTTTTTTACACTTAAATACACATGAAAAAAACTCTTTAGTATATGGACGGCAGAAAGGTCTTCTTCAGGGTCAGGGGTTCTTCCCTGTTCCAGGTAAGCTTCTTTCCAAATCCGGCTTTATTGTTGGTCATCTTTATCGTATCCAGGCACACGGTCCAGACCTCTCCCGGCATAGCCATAGCCATGGGGAACTTTTTATGATAAAACGTGCTTCCCTGGCTAATGGTGGCAATGTGCCCGGTGAATTGGATGCCCTGAATAGCCAGTACATTCAGTTTATCGGGTAATACAGAACCAGCCAGGTTTCCATTTTTCTGCAGCAATCCTGCATGCTTTGAAGAAGAAGAAGATTTAAAATAAATACAATTATTCTCCGCATCAAAAGCGTAAAAGCAGGTGAAGCAATAAGGCAAACCCTCTTCATCAATACAGGTAAAGGAAGCTACAGTCTGCCTTTGCATAAATCGGATTATCACGGGATCCATAGAAAAGGAATTAGGGTGCAAGTAAGTTCATGAATTTCCGCAGGCACATGATATATATCATCAGTTAAGTTGATTTTCATTTCCCTCTTACCATTTGGGTATTTCCAGGTCATCTTTCGATGGAAGTGATGGAAAATGCGCATGCGGTTCCCGCTGGTACCAGAAAGCCACGGATGATATATCTGATTTTTGAGGATAATACCGCCAGTCATGTCTCCAGCCAAGATCCTGTATGGTCACCCTCAGGTCTTTTTCAAATCGGATAGGATCCATGATATGCCAGCGGTACATCCCAAAGCCTTGTTGAGAAAGATACAGGCCATCCGGTTTGATCACCTGGTGCAAACCTGCATAGGCAGTGGAGAATGGTTCATACTGGTGTGTTTTATTGTTCTCGAAATTGTAGGACCCGCAAAAATAATCTTCTGTGCCAGTGCCATTGATAGTAGGATATTCTGTATCGCCATCCATGTAGAATTTGATCTCACCTTCGCCCCACCAGGCATTATTGTTGACATTCCAGGCGATATAAGTGCCTACATATTGTCCTTTTCCCCTGATGCCATCCACCAGGGTATGTAGTGCACCTGTAGTAGGATTGGATCTTCTGAATTGGGCATGCAGATAAGCTTCATCGTCGCCAACCTGTGTCAATGTATAATCAACCTGGTAATACAAACGCATAGGTGCATTGTCAAGGTTCTCCATGGTGATGCGGCATTTCCTGCGGAAAGGCATTTTCCAATAGCAATTAAAAGCGCTGCCAGGATTGACGGTCACGGCCAGTGAATTCAATGGCGCATATTGATTGAGTCCCATAGCAAAGAAATCACCCACCGGCACTTCAATCGAGGCTTCTTTTTCATCATCCCAGTAAAAACGGAGTATTGAGAAACGCCAGTTGCCTGTAGGTGTCATCCAGATATGCTGAATGGCTCCCGGTCCTTCGATCTCCGCAATGGTCATTGTTTCTTTACCAACTATCTCTATAAAGGGGTTTACTTTCCATCCCTTTCCCAGGTCTTTGGCAGCATGGGCAGAGTTGGCCACATTTCTTTTGCCGCTATCCAGCCTGGGATCAGCCATGCCTCCACGGCCTTTGGCGCCTGTGTAATTTTCGGGAGAGATGGACCTGGTTCTGGCATCACTTAACCTTGATAAATTGGCCATGTTCATATCAAGGCCGTTAAAGCCCTGCTGGCAATAAGCAGTAAAGGAGAAGAGGATTGAGAAGAGGGAAAGTGTAAACTTCATGGAAAAGGGTTTATGAGTATGAAAGATGTTGTATTGTAAATCTAAGAAAACATGATAAGCGTGTAGCGTAAAGTATCCTAAGACTTTTGAGTGGTTGCAAGCCATAATAAGCTTCCCTTATGCCTTACAGTTATCTCGTAATAGAGTTAGGTGGAAGCTATTTATTTTATGCTCACCTTTTGTATTGTGCTTAGGAGCTTACATCCATTGTTTAGATTTGTAGGATACTTACCTAATTTTCCATGGTTACATTACCCTCCATACTGGACAATGATTTTTACAAGTTTACCATGCAGCAATGCGTTGTGAAATTATTTCCCAGGGCCCGGGCACGCTATAAATTCATTAACCGTGGTCATCACGTATTTCCTGAAGGATTTGCAGCTGCCTTGAAAGCTTCTGTTGCCTCCATGACAGGATTGTCTTTATCCAGGGAAGAGAAGGAATGGCTGGGTGAAACATGTCCTTACCTGGATCCTGTATACCTCGACTTCCTGCAGGGATATCGGTATGATCCATCGGAGGTGACAATTGAACAGAACGGCCAGGATGTGGAAGTTTATGTTGAAGGGTACTGGTATCGCACCATACTTTGGGAAGTGCCCTTGCTGTGTCTTATATCAGAAAATTTCTATCGCTTGTTGAATAAAGACAGGGAAAGCAATGATACGGTCGCGCAAAAAACGAGGAGTAAAATTGAAGCCTATGACAAACTGGGTGTGACCATTGCAGAATTCGGAACACGCCGCAGGCACTCCTATGAAGTGCAGGACCTGGTCGTAAAGACACTAAAACAATGGGGAAAGAATTTTGTTGGTACCAGCAATGTGCACCTGGCAAGAATGCATAATACCAAACCCATTGGTACCCATGCCCATGAATGGTTCATGTTTCACGCCGCTAAGTATGGGTTTAAGATGGCCAATACTATGGCCCTGGAAAACTGGATAGAAATATATAGAGGTGACCTTGGCATAGCCTTGTCCGATACTTTTACTACCGATGAATTCTTTGAAGTGTTTGACAGGAAATTTTCCAAGCTTTTTGACGGGGTACGTCATGATAGTGGTGACCCATTGATCTTTGCCGAGAAAACGGTTTTGCATTACCGTTCTCTTAGTATCAATCCACTCAACAAGACCATTATTTTCTCTGATGCGCTTAATTATAAAAAAGTGGAGCTGATCTCCAATTACTGCAAGGGCAAGATTGGTGTGTCTTTCGGAATAGGCACCAATTTCTCGAATGATGTAGGACTCACCGCTATGAATATCGTTATTAAAATGACCGAAGCCATGCCTGAAAATGAATCATGGACGCCTGTAGTAAAACTTTCGGACGAGCCGGCTAAGTACACCGGCGAACCCGATGCCATAGAACTGGCGAAGAAAGTTTTACAAATACCATAGAACTAAGATGAATAGGATGAAAAAGATTATAAAGGAGAATAGCAGGCTCCGGACTCAGGACTCCAGACTCCCGACTCAACCTTCCAGGTCTATTCCCAGCCTGTTCACTGTCTGCACCAGTTCCATGGCGTTCTTCACTTCCAGTTTTTGATTGATGTTCTTGCGGTGGGTTTTGATGGTTAGCTCGCTGAGAAATAATTTTTCTGCTATCTCCCGGTTGCCTTTTCCCTGCAGCACCAGTTTAATAATCTCTTTTTCGCGGCTGCTTAATTTAACAGGAGAGGGGATGAAATCAGTGGGAGGCAATTGCACCAGGTCCTTCAACCTTGCATCGAGGTAGGTGTTGCCACTATAAGCCGTTTCTATGGCCTCGCAAAGAACAGCGCTTCCTGAATTCTTCAAAACATATCCATGAGCGAAGGGTGTATAGAGATTTTCTTTTGCCAGGGCGCCTGGATGATACATAGTAAGAAACACCACCCTGGTATGGGGGTAATCTTTCCTGATGATCTTCGACAATACTATTCCATTCTTACCTGGCATGTTTACATCCAGCACAGCCACATCCACCGGGTGCTGGCTGATATATTCTTCTACTGCATCTCCATCAGTGCATTCAGCAACGATCTGCAGGTGATCAAATTTTTGCAGGGCATTCCTAACCCCTTCCAGAAACATAGGGTGATCGTCTGCTAATAATAGTTTTATCCGTTGCTTCATGAGGTATGATGGGAAATTCGATCGATATGCGGCAGCCTTTATTTACCTGGCTGTCCATTTCAAACCGGCCATTCACAAATGTAACCAAACCTTTTATCTGGGAGAATCCTAATCCTTCTTTCAAATTCGCCTTATCAAATCCGCGCCCATTGTCTTCCACAAAAATGGAGATCAGCTCAGGCTCCAGCATCACCTGTATCATTACTTCCGTGGCATGCGCATGCTTGACGGCATTCTGCATTAATTCCTGCACTATGCGGTAAACCATTAACTCGTTTTGAAAGGCAGAAACTTCCAAAGTTCCGATAGATTCAAGGTGGATATGGATCTTCCCCGTCCGGTTGTATTGTTCAACCAGGTCGCGTAAGGCCTGCATCAATCCCTTTTTTTGCAGTATCACGGGCGAGAGGCTATGCGAAATGTTCCGCACTTCATCCGTCAGGCTGCTCACATCGTCAATTGTATGTTGAAGCAATGAAGCTTTATCCATTGGCGCATCGCCCAGTGCTTCGAGATTGTATTTGATAGAAGAAAGTCCTGCACCTATGGAGTCGTGCAAGAGACCGGACAAGCGTTTCATTTCCTTTTCCTGGTATTCACTGACAGACTTAAATATATTCTCCTGTCTACGGTTCAGCTCAACCAGCAATTCTTCTGCACGAAGCTTGTAGTTCTTGAACCGCACCGAAAGGGCCAGGGCCAGCAGGCAGATCTCCATAGAAAATCCAATGTTCACGGCATTCCTGGTGAGCAATGAATCGGGCAGATTGCCGGTGATGTATTGCATATATACCTGCGAGGAGATGGTGAACAAAAGGGAGGCAAAAAAGATATAGGCCGAATACCTGATCTTTTTTTGATATCCCATTGCTGCAAAAACAAATACGGGAATAATGGAAGCTACCATCAGCACCTGCATAAATACCAGCCAGAAAATGCGCAACATACCTGTATTGGGGATTACGGTAAAAGCCAGCACAAAACAGAGTAAATAAATACCGATAAACCAGTTGGTGAATGTATAGATACGGGGAAAGTGAATTTTGGTTTCCAGTAAGGCTCTTGAAAAAAGAATGTAATAAATAGGCGCCTGTGAAATGGTAAATGGACGAATAAAATCCGCTATGCCCGGGTGGTCGGGGTACAAAAACATAAAGCTTAAGCCAAAGTCAGTGAATATATAACCTGCCACCATCAACACATACAGGCTATAATAAACATAGAGCCTGTCACGCATATTGAAGTAAAGGAATAGTGTAAACAACAGGATGAATATGCTGATGCCTACCAGCAATCCCTGTAACATATTGTTCTGACGGTTGTAGACCATAAAGGCCTCGTCAGTGAAAAAATTAAGCGGCAGGTGCAATTGTTCATTTCTTTTATCCACCAGCAACAGTAACTGCAGGTGATCTGTTTTCAGGTTGATCTTATACACAAACTGCGCATGGTTCATGTTCCTTGTATGGAAGGGAAGGTGATCGCCGGTCATTGGGTATTCCATCAACTGATGCCCATCTTTCAACAGCCAGGCACCCAGGTAGTTGATATGAGGGTTGTTGATCTCCAGGTATACAACAGAATCTGTAAGTGGAAGGCCGGAAAGGTCGAGGCGCAGCCATACCTGTTCATTCTTATAACTCAGGTTAAGGGATGAGGGAACAGGTTGCATCAATGTCATGATGGAGCGATAGCGATCATAGCTGCGTTCTGAGCCACTATCCAGGAAATAGTGCAGTGATAATTGCTGCGGGTTGATGGGTTGTTCATTCACAAACAAATTGATACCAGCCCTGCCGGCATAACTGCCGGCAAGGAACACCAATATGAATAGCAGCCGTTTATGGTATGTATGAATGATGTTCACAAAAACTATAGCGATAAAAATATACTTTGTTAGAGTATTAAACGAACAGCGCCAAAAATTACCCCTTTGTAGGTAGGGGGAGGGATATTAGGAGTTGACAAGTTAACAAGTTAAAAAGTTGACAAGGAGAGTCCTTGAATTCTTTGTACTTCTCCCTTGGTTCTTTGTGTTTCTTAAAGTCTTCGCGGCTTTGCGGCATTCTTTTTACTTCGCCAGCGAGTCTCTTTGCATGAGTATAACATGATTCATCGACGAGAATCATAAGCAAAGGACTCGCGGCCATTGAAATAACCGCAGAGGGCGCGGAGAACGCAGGGGTATTTACTTCGCCAGCGAGGTACTGTCTGAAAAACCAAATTTATTTAGACATATTTTTTAATTTTAAGTAACGAAAGAGAGCATACGGCGATAGCTCGACGGATGTTCATCTTGTGTAGCTCTGTTCAACAACGGAGCTACTTTTTTTTCTGCACCTATGCTTTAATATTAACGAAAGAGAGCGCCAGCTCCTTTTCTCCGGATGATTTATACCCATAGAATGGATCATATGCTTCATCTTTCTTCCATAATGTATAAACTAAAATGAGCAGCTTCTTTTGAACAGCTGTATAAGCTTTCATTTTT